>JBBIPQ010000088.1:0-7693 GCA_037442785.1 Nitrospirota bacterium | reverse complement strand
CCCTCCGCTAAGAGCCCAGGGTGAACTATCCCTTAGATGACTTATGTTTAAAAGGTTCATTATATCCTCAACCCGACCTTCTATCTCTCCCTTATCCATGCCCAATTGAACAGGGCCAAAACACAGTTCATCCCAAACAGTAAGACAAAAGAGCTGGATCTGGGGATTCTGAAAGAGGAGGGCTATCCTCTCCCTTAATTGAGGGAATGCCCTTTCCCCTGGAAGACCAAAGAAGGTTATCATTCCTGATTCAGGCTTTAAAAGACCATCCAGAATATAAAGCAGGGTAGATTTCCCTGAACCATTCGTTCCTATTATGGTAATGGCATCACCCTCCTTAACCTTCATGGATATTCCGTTGAGGGCCTTTTTTCCGTCACTGTAGGAATAGGAGACTCCTTCTACATCAAAAACTTCCATATCACCAGACCATTGATAGAGATAGAAAGGATAAGCCAGGCAATATCTATTTTTTTGCTATAGATCGGAAGGCTCTTCAGTTCTTCTGATCTTTCCGAGTATCCCCTTGATTGCATTGCAAGGGATAGGTCTTTACTCAATTCATGGGATATTGAAAATAGAAGACTTATTCTTGAGGCAACCCATCTCCTTCCCTTTGATTGTCCGATCGTGGTTATCCTCCTTGATTCGAGTCCCATTATAAACTCTTCCACCTTCCTGATCAGGAAAAATATATATCTGTAGGTTATCCCTATGATTGGCCTGAATACCTTAGGGGTTATGATCATCAAAGACTTGATAAACCTGTCAGGCCTTGTTGTCATGGTCAGGAGAAAAACGAATAGGACAGAACTGGAAACCCTCATCAGAAGGGTCAGAGCACTTAAAAGACCCTCCTCTGTTATTGAGATCCTCTGGGGGAGATGGATACCCAGGACCTTATGGGGTGAACGAAAGGTATGCAGGAGAATCAATTCCTTACCATCAACTATGATATTCAATGAGGCTGGAAGGGCTATTAAACATGTAAAAAGTATTATGGGAATCATCTTCTTGAAGATGAATACAGGTTCAAGCCGTGATAGAGGAATCAAAATCACCCCAAAGAGGAAAAACAGGATGATCCCAGGCAATGATTTCTGAAGGGAGATAAGTACGATAAAGGATAGGATCGTGATGACCTTTAAAAGGGGATTAATCATTTGTAAAAGGCCTTTTTTCTTTGAGGTCCTCTCATTGAAAACCGTCTCCTCGATTATCCTTAAGGTATGTCTCAGGGTCTTATCAATAAATCCCTCAGATTTTCTAGCTGAAGGAAATCCCTTTTCAGATAAGTCCTTTTGAGTTGCTGGAACCTTAGACCGTCTCAACCAATCAGGCAGGCTGATGGGCTTATACTCTTGGCTTTGCAAGGATCTCAAGCACCTTTAATTCAAGGAATCTCTTTGAAGCAGCAGACCTTATAACCAGAACAGAATCAGCACCCCTTGCTGTCCCTGCAACAGCCAGCACCTCTTCCCCCTCAGGGATGAGGCCGGCATCAACAGCCATCATTACTATCTCACAGCAGACTTTTGGACCCTCTCCAAACCTCCTGAGGCTCTGGGCAATTATGAGGGTTGGGTAAAGACCGCTGAATCTTGAGGACAGGGATGTCTCAAGGGAATGGGTAAGCATAGAACCTGTAAATACCTTTCCACCTTCTGCTACAATCTGTCTTCTTATCTCATCAGGTATTTCTATGGTGTTAGGTTCCTTAAAGCCTGATGAATGAGTTACTACCACCATATTGATCCTGAATTCCTTGAGTGCCCTAACAAAGAGCAGACCTGTTTCACCCGTTGTTGAGGCTATAACGATATGTTTATACCTGTCCTGAGTCAGGACCCTTTTTACTACCTCAAGACAGGCATCTGTATTGTCTCTTCCAGGTTTCTCAAAGTATATGACTGTTTTTTCCATTTCCTTTTTCTGTTCTCAAGTGCTGGTTTCGGAACTCGGAAGGAAATAAAATATACCATAGTGTAACTTCCGCACTACATTGCCTCTCGCCTGAGGTAGAATAGGCGATGGTGGTTTCGAACCACCGACCTCTGCCGTGTGAAGGCAGCGCTCTCCCGCTGAGCTAATCGCCCTTTCTCGTATTTTAGTTAACCAGAATTTAACGTGTTCAGTCAAGCTTAAACATCTCCTCCGCATTCATTGAGCTCCTAACGAGGGGGCCTGATGCGATTCCCTTAAAGCCAAGTTCTCTGGCTATTTCCGCATATCTATCAAAAACCTCAGGCCTTATATATTCCCTCACGGGCAAATTTTCCTTTGATGGCCTCAGATACTGTCCAATAGTTATATAGTCACAATCCATCCTTCTTAGATCCTTCATAACACCGATTACCTCATCAAAGCGCTCTCCAAGTCCAACCATCAGACCTGACTTGGTCTTTCCCCTGAAGGACTCCTTTGCCATTGCAAGAATCATGAGGGATCTCTCGTAATTAGCCTGAGGCCTTACCTCATTATAAAGCCTTGGAACAGTCTCGATATTGTGGTTAAAGACATCGGGTTCTGCCTCAAGAACTGTTCTGAGTGCATCATAGTGCCCTTTAAAATCAGGTGTAAGTACTTCTATACCTGAACCTGGCAGGTATCTTCTTATCGCCTTAATAGTGGTAGCAAAGTGAGATGCCCCACCATCAGGGAGGTCATCCCTTGTGACCGATGTTATGACCACATATCTTAAACCCATCTCTTTTGCTGCTATTGCAACCCTTTCAGGCTCGTCAGGATCCACAGGGGATGGCATGGAGGATTCAACATTACAGAAGCCGCAGTTTCTTGTGCATCTTGAGCCAAGGATCATGAATGTTGCTGTTGGCTTTGAGAAGCAATCTCCCATGTTAGGGCATCGGGCCTCTTCGCAGACTGTCACAAGTCTGTGGCTTCTCAGGATCTTTTTTGTGTCATGAAGCCCATTGGGGTCCCCAAAGAGTCGTAGACTTTTTGGGGTTATCTTTATCCATTCAGGAATCCTGCCCATTCCTTATTCCTTTCATCACTTCAATCAGAGGGATGCCCTTTTCTATTGCTATCCTTTTACAATCTTCATATTCGGGATTTGTCTTTTCCTTACCATCAAAGATTGCGACCTTAACCCTGACTGTCTCATCACCATATCTACCCTCTTTTGTTTCTCTCTTAAGGGTCATCCTTGACATCTTATAGTACCTTACACCAAGGGTTGTGGTCTCCCTGAATAGTATACTTGCTATCTCAAACCTCTGTTTCTCATCACACAGGACAGTGAGGAGATTCCCTGGTCTGCCCTTCTTCATGATCACCTGAGTCAGGAATACATCGATTGCACCAGCATCGAAGAGTCTCTCAAAGAGGTATTCGTATATCTGTGGGTTCATATCATCTATATTTGTCTCGATGACTGTAATCATCTCAGGACCATTCTCCCTCAAGATGGCATCGGTGAGATTATGCTGCCAGTCAGGCATTGCGTCATCAGTTAACTTTTCACCAACAATGATCCTCAAGGTATTCGGGAAACCCTCAAAATCCCTGGTTCCAGCCCCGTATCCTCTGGATATAACACTCATCTCAGGCAATGCCCCAAACTCACTGACGACCTCCCTGATGATCGCAGCGCCTGTGGGGGTTGTCAATTCATGATTCGGTCCTGAGGAATATACAGGTCTGCCCTTGAGGAGTTCTATAACTGCCGGAGATGGAACTGGCATGATGCCGTGCTCTGTCTTTATGGTTCCGCTGCCAAGATTCACTGGAGAACAATATACCTTCTTTATCCCGAGTAAGTGAAATCCAAGGAGTGAACCAAAGACATCAATGAGGCAGTCTATTGCACCCAGTTCATGGAGATGAACCTCATCATAGGGTTGTCCATGAACAGTTCCCTCAGCCTCAAAGAGATGTTTGAAGATTCTAATACCCTTTTTTTTGATCTCCTTAGGAAGGTTCGCCTTATTAATGACCTTCTCAATATCCCTCCATCTTCTCACGATCCCCTTTCTTTCCTTAATCCGAACCGTGACCTTTGTGGCCTCAATAAATGACCTCTTAACCCTCTCCTCTTTTATCTCATAGCCTTTAATGGTAAGGCCCTCAAGAGCCTTCTTGATTTCTACCAGCTTAACGCCAGCATCAACGATTGCACCAAGGAGCATATCGCCACTTACACCGGCAAAACAGTCGAGATAGGCAACCTTACCCACTACTTGCCCTCTTCTTTTCTATCTTTGCCCATGTGTCTTTCAAGGTAACCGTTCTGTTGAATACAAGGCTTCCCTCTACAGAATCAGGATCCACTGCAAAGTATCCCAGCCTTTCAAACTGGTATATGTCACCAGGCCTTGCAGAGGAAAGGGAAGGCTCAAGGTAACAGTCCTTTAATACAATGAGGGAATCAGGATTTATCCCGGTCCTGAAATCCTCAAGTTCATCAGGGTCAGGCACCTTGAAAAGATGGTCATAGAGTCTCACCTCAGCCCTGATTGCATGTGCCTCTGAAACCCAGTGAAGGGTTGCCTTCGCCTTTCTTCCATCAGGGGCATCCCCTCCCCTTGTGGCAGGGTCATAGGTACATCGTAATTCTAAGATATTACCATCCCTGTCCTTAACCACACCCTTACACCTTATGAAATAGGCGTACCTTAGCCTTACCTCCCTTTCAGGGGCAAGGCGGTAGAAATCCTTTGGGGGTTGCTCCCGAAAGTCATCCCTCTCTATGTATATGACCTTTGAGAAGGGAACCTTCCTTGTCCCCATTGAAGGGTCTTCCGGATTATTGATAGCATCCATCTCCTCAGTAAGACCATCAGGGTAATTCTCTATTACTACCCTGAGGGGTCTAAGTACAGCCATGACCCTTTTTGCCTTCTTATTCAGGTCCTCCCTCAGACAATGCTCCAGTAGCGCCACATCAACGAGGCTATCCCTCTTTGCAACGCCTATCCTTTCGCAGAAATTCCTTATGGACTCAGGTGTATAACCCCGTCTTCTTATCCCGGCCAGGGTAGGCATTCTTGGATCATCCCAGCCATTCACATAACCTTCCTCAACAAGTTTCAGGAGTTTCCTTTTGCTGAGGACAGTATGGCTGAGATTCAACCTCGCAAATTCTACCTGTCTTGGATGATGGATATTCAACTGTTCAAGAAACCAGTCATAGAGGGGTCTGTGGTCCTCAAACTCAAGGGTGCAGATAGAATGGGTGATGCCCTCAATTGAGTCGGATATTGGATGGGCATAGTCATAGGTTGGATATATGCACCACCTTTTCCCTGTCCTGTGATGCTCTGCATGGATTATGCGATACATCACAGGATCTCTCATATTTATATTTCCTGAGGACATGTCTATCTTTGCCCTCAGGGTTCGCGAACCCTCGGGGAACTCTCCAGCCCTCATCCTCTCAAACAGGTCAAGGTTTTCCTCAACAGACCTGTTTCTGTAAGGGCTTTCCTTTCCAGGCTCTGTAAGGGTTCCCCTATATTGCCTTATCTCTTCAGGGCTCAGGTCACATACATAGGCCTTGCCCTTCTTTATCAATTCAATAGCATACTCATACATCTTCTCAAAATAATCCGAGGCATAGTATTCCCTGTCTTCCCAGTCAAAACCGAGCCATCTCACATCCCTTTTAATGGCCTCTACATACTCAATCTCCTCCTTTAGAGGGTTTGTGTCATCAAATCTGAGGTTACAGAGGCCACCAAACTCTCTTGCTATGCCGAAGTTGAGGCATATTGATTTTGCGTGACCGATGTGAAGATAACCATTCGGCTCAGGAGGGAATCGGGTATGCACTTTTTTGAATCTCTTGGCCTCAAGGTCTTCCTTTATTGTCTCCCTTATAAAATCAATCGGCTCTGCCATCTAATCTACCTGCCCTTTATGTACTCTATTGCCCTGTCAAGTCTCTTGAGCACCTTCTCCTTACCCATAACCTCAAGAACCTCAAATATGCCAGGGCTTTCAGTCCCTCCTGTCATGGCAACCCTGACAGGCTGCGCTAACTGTCCGAGCTTTATCTTATGTCTTGATATATGCTTCCTGAATACATCTTCAATGGCTGAGGCAGAAAATTCGGCCAGGCCCTCAAGGGAATATCTTAGCTCCTGAAGCAAGCGGAGGGTTTCAGGTGTTAAAAACTTATCCCTTGCCTTTTCCTCGTATTCCACCTCTTCTGCTATGTAATAGCGAAGCATTTTTGCGAGTTCAACAAGGGTCTTTGCCCTTTCCTTCAGTGTCCTTATTGCCCTGGACAGCCATTCAATATCGACCTTATGACCCTCATGGATTATCCCTTCCCTAATCAGGAATGGTATAACAAGCTCCGAAAGCTCCCTTTCATCAGACCTGATCATGTACTGACTGTTAAGCCATAACAATTTCTCAGGATTGAATATTGCTGAGGACTTTCCCACATTCTCAAAGGAGAAGTATTCAATCAGTTCTTGCCTTGAGAATATCTCCTGATCCCCATAGGACCACCCAAGTCGCACGAGATAATTAACGAGGGCATCAGGAAGATAACCCATGTCCCTGTAAGCCAATACGGATGTTGCACCATGCCTTTTGCTCAGCCGAGTCCTGTCCGAGCCAAGTATCATTGGCAAATGGGCAAATTCAGGAGTTTTGTAGCCAAGCGCACTGTATATGTGGACCTGTTTCGGGGTATTATTGAGATGATCATCTCCCCTGATGACATGGGTTATTGCCATCTCTACATCATCAACTACTACCACGAAATTGTATGTAGGGGTGCCATCAGACCTCATTATTATAAGGTCATCAAGCTGATTGTTTTCAAAAACTACATCCCCCTTAATCATGTCCTTTATAACAACCTGACCCTCCTGAGGCATCTTGAACCTTATTGCAAAAGGCCTGTCAGGGATAGGCTCTCTGATCTCACGACACCTTCCATCATACTTAGGGGTCCTTCCCTCTGAAAGGGCCTTCTTTCTCCTTTCCTCGAGTTCCTCTGGTGTACAGTAACAACGATAGGCCTTTCCCTCAGCTATCAGTCTTTCCACATATCTGCGATAGATCTCAAACCTATCGGTCTGTCTGAAGGGTCCTTCATCCCAGTCAAGCCTTAGCCATCTCATCCCCTCAATAATCGCCTCTATATATTCCTCTGTGGAACGGCTCCTGTCAGTATCCTCAATTCGAAGTATAAATTTACCCCTGTTATGTCTTGCAAAGAGCCAGTTAAAAAGGGCTGTCCTTGCTCCACCAATATGTAGATAACCGGTTGGAGAAGGGGCGAATCGAACCCTTACCATCTCTTAAGTCCTCCTCGATATCAGAACTCAGAAGACAGACGTTCAAAGAACAGATTCTGTCTTCTGTCTGTTTGTCTATGCTCTGTTTGTCTGTCCTCTGTTCTCTGTTTTCTGACTTCTAACCTCAAAAACCTTTTTGTATGTTCCGTGACCTTGAACCTCTCATCACCCCTGAGACCTGTAACCCATATTATATCATTTCCTGAGAGTACAAGAGGTATAGAATCCCTCTCGTCCCTTGGTATCTTCTCATCCACAAAGAAGTCCTGCAATTTCTTTCTCTTTCCAAAACCGAGGGGATAAAAGAAATCTCCCTTCTGCCTTGCCCTTATGCTAAGGTCCTGTGCTGTTCTGTCAGCATCAAGGGTCAGTGTATATCTGCCGTCGCCCAGGTCATCTACCCCATCAAGGATTCT
>JBBIPQ010000087.1:0-7733 GCA_037442785.1 Nitrospirota bacterium | reverse complement strand
CCCGCACTGTTTGGGGAATCCTCAACAGAAAGTCTCAACTCTATGTTTATGGGTATATGACCGAATCCCCTTCCTTCCATTCTGAGGAAACAGACCTTGTTGTCATTTAACCAGGGGATATAATCGGATGGACCGATATGGATATTATCATTGCTCAGGGGATTGTGGAGTTGCGATTGAACTGCCTCTGTCTTTGATATCTTCTTGGATTTTAATCTTGAATGGTTGAGCATATTCAGGAAGTCCGTGTTTCCTCCTACATTAAGTTGATAGGTCCTGTCAAGCCTTACCCCCCTGTCTTCAAATAGCCTTGTCAATGTCCTGTGAATTATGGTTGCACCTATCTGGCTCTTTATATCATCTCCTATAATAGGGATGCCTGATTCCTGAAATCTCTTTGCCCATGTCCTGTTAGAGGCGATGAACACAGGGACACAGTTTATGAAGGCTACTCCTGATCTAAGACAAGCCTCTGCGTAAAAGGCCGTTGCCTTTTCCGAGCCAACAGGCATATAGTTGATGAGTATATCAGCCCCTGATCTTCTGAGAACCTTAGACACATCCGATGGTTTTTTACTGGCTACGATAAACCTCCTGTCTTCGGGATAGTCCTTCATGTGAGAGGCTACCCCGTCCAGAATCTCCCCCATCTCTACCCTGACAGGAAAATCAGGCAGATCCGGAAAGAACACCTTTGTGCAGTTTGGTTTTGCAAATACCGCCTCTTTCAGGGGTTTCCCTACCTTTCTCCTGTCAATATCAAAGGCTGCAACGAATTCTATGTCAGAGGGTTTGTATCCCCCTAATTCAAAATGCATCAGGCCAAGGCCCCTGTCAGGGTTGTTATCCCCAAGTGCCCTGTAATATTCTACTCCCTGGATCAAAGAACTTGCACAGTTACCTATGCCAGCAATGGCTACCCTTATCTTTCCCACTTCTCAAACCCCTTTCTATCTATTTTTAGGAAGGATTATATTCAAGACGCCATCATGAAGGGTTGCCCTTACAGAATCTTTATCAACAGGATCAGGTAAGACAAAGGACCTCCTGAATCTTCCGTAAGGCCTTTCTATCCTGTGGTAGTCTCCTGTCTCATTCCTCCTGATCCTTCTTTCCCCTTCAATGGTCAGGATATTTGATTCAAGTCTTATTGATAGATCCTTTTCCTTTACCTCAGGAATCTCTGCCTTAACGACGAACTCTGTTTCTGTCTCATAGAGATCAACTGGTGGTGACCAGGTGCCTTCCAGGACCATCTGCGCAGTGTTTGCGCTTCTCAGGGCATCTTCAAATATCCTGAATATCCTCTCCTTAAGAAATATCATATCTCCTGACCTTTTTCGATACCTCACCCCTCTCATATAGGAGTCTTATGAGGTCCTCAAGCCTGAGGTTGAAGTCACTGAGGAAGCCTTCCATAGATTCCTCGCAATAGGCAATAAACCTCTTCCATATCCTGAGTACTGTATCCTTATCGATTCCAACAATCGTGGCAGCCTCCCTGACACTCTTTCCCTTCAACATATAGCCTATAACATCCCTGACCTTTGTCTCTTCTGTATGGAGACCGAAGAAAAAGGAATTTCTCCTCTCTGAGAATCGGATATTGCAGGTCTTGCACTTGAGGAGCCTTCTTTTACTGGTACCATATCTGTCATATACCACTATGTTTCCCTGTCCCCTCTTTCCATAATCGATACAATCCCGGTTGATGCAGAAGAATTCCTTTATATCTGCTGATATTGTCATGCAGTTTTTATACATCAACGGTCTTTATAATGTCAAGTAATCTTCAATGATATGGGGACAGCGTAAAACAGTCCACAGTCCATGGTCTATGGACTATAGACGTTTTTCAATGATTCAATACCAGTATTAGAGCATAAATGAGATAAAACCCCCCTGATACGAGGATCGTAAGAGGAGATACCTTCTTTCTGAAAAGGATATTTGCAAGCATTAAAACAGATGACAGGATTGCGAGTATAGCCGAAAGTAAGGCAAGGTGCGTGAGCTTCCAGTCTGTAAATAATAAACCGATCGATACAGGAAAGGTGGATTGAAACACCATGGCCCCTGTTATATTGCCTATAGCAAGGGTGTCTCTTCCCTTCCACGTCCAAGTTACGCTGTTAAACTTCTCGGGTAACTCTGTCGCTACAGGGGCGAGGAGTAATGCAAATATCAGAGGGTCCATACCCGCCTTAATGGATAGAACCTCAAGACTCTTTACAAAGATATGGGCACCCTCAATCATTAGGGATAGTGCAAAAGCAACCTGAAACAGGATCGCCACTAAAGGAGGGGTCAGGGACGATGCAATCCCTGAATTTCTCAGAATTCTCCAGATATATACCTCCTCAGCGTGCTCTATCTCCATGCTCTCTCCCCTGAAGGTTCTATATGCATAGAGTATATATCCTGCTATTAAGAGGATACTCAAAGGTATGCTTGCCCTGTTATTGGGGATAATAGTAGGGATCAATATGGCGGATGAATACATTATCACAAAGAATGATAGATCCCTTCTTATGGACTGTATCTCGATGTTAATATTGAACCTCCTTTTCTTGATCAGGGAAGATATGACTATGGTGATACCCACGAGGAAAAAGGCGAGGGTGGAAAGCATAAAGGGCGCACCAAGGATAGCACCTACACCTATCTTATTTGCGGTGCTGCCACCATAAAATAGGATAGCAACCACAGGCAGAATAGTCTCTGGCAGGGCCGTTCCAACAGCAGCAAGGATGCTTCCAACCACTGCCTGGGAGAGGGATAGTCTCCTTCCGAGACCCTCGATCCCGTTTGTGAAACCCTCAGCAGCAAGGAGTATGAGTATGAGACCTGAGAAGAGTAAAAGGATATCTATCATCTCAATGGATAACAAGGACAGGGCAGGGGGATGACCTCAGGACAGCATCCGTTACGCTGCCAAGTAACATCCCCTGAATGAGACCGAGTCCTCTTGCCCCGATTATTATGAGGTCTGCATCCTTTTGCCTTGAAAAGGATAATATTTCCCTGAAAGGTTCTCCTATTATAACATGACCTTCCATTGAGGGAGTGTTTAATTCTTTTGATAAACCCTTTATCCTTTCCCTTGCCTCCTCTGTCATCTCCTCAATTGCCTTAATCCCCTCTTTTCCCTTTTCTTTAAGAAGATGGGCTTGCAGAACATGAAGTATATGAATCCTCGATTCAGTGAGGCCTGAAAGGCTTGATGCAAAGGTTAGGGCCTTCTTTGAGTGTTCAGAGAAGTCAACAGGACAGATTATACTTCCTATCCTGACATCTCCAATCTTCATGTCCCTGGTCTTTTCTCCCCTTACCACGAGCATTGGTACATCCAACCCCTTAATCAATTTTTCAGAACTGCTCCTTCTGAGAGGATGGGATCTATATCCCAGGACGAGAAAATCAACCATGAGTCTTTTTAATGAGAGGTCAAAGGACTCATAAAGCCTCCCTATTATAACCTCACTCCTTGCCTCCACGCTCATACTATTGAGCTTATTCTGCCACTGATTTAATGTATCAAGGGCTGATACCCGTTCTTGCTCAAGATATGGCATTATGTAGGCTGGCGGTGTTACAAGGTAATCTATTACATAAAGGAGATGAACCTGGGCACCAAATAATTTGCCAAAAAAAGAGGCATAGGCCAGAACCTTTTCTGTATCAGGTCCAAGGTCTATACCTGTGAGGATCCGATCGATATTTATCATTCAGGGATGAATCTTCCTTCTAACTTCTTCATAAGCTGTGGCATTGTCGTGTATTCCAGGTCTTCAAGACCGAGTCTGTGGGGCTCAAAGGGGCCATGGTGCCTCAGATAATTGGCAATATCGTTTGCCCTCTTCCTTACCTCATCAAAGGCAGGGTCATCAAATAGGTCCCGCGGACCTATGAGTCTTCCATTATTTATCTGAAACCCAGCAGCTATGACCCTTGGAGGACCATCAAACCTTGAAGGATTTGCCTCATAAAATGCAACTGGCATTAAAGGGCCATGATGGGAACCCCTCATCCATCCTTCAACAAGGTGGGGGAATGCAAAGGGTTCGAGGACCTCTCCAACTGCAGGAAGTCCTGACTGACATCGAACTATCAGTACAGGGTCGTCCTTACCAACATATCTGCCAGCAATGAGGCTCAGTTTCTGAGTTGAGGCGGTTGCAGCAATAACGCCATCCTTTCTGAATACATTCTTTATCATGAACCTCCTCATTGCTCCTATGAACATCAGCATATCATATATGTCCTCGGGCGTGGAGAAGATGATCTTCTTATGTTCATACACATCAACAACCTCGAATCTAAAGCCCTCGTGCATGGAAGGGTCTATAACAAGACCAGCAGTATTGAAGGGATCTGCAAATATCCTGAACAGAGGGAGATTCCAGGCACCAGGGGATGTCTTATCCGCCATGAAGACGATGACAGGCTCGCTCTTTCTCTCTTCAAATTCCATCTCAGCAACACCAGGGCCCATGCCCTTAACCGTACCTGTAAATGTGTCCTGTAGGAGGTCCTGGCCAGCACCGTAGAGTTTCAGTTCCTTGGCTACCTCAGTACACATCACAAAGGTATCCCAGGCAAGTTTATGTATCTGTTCATTATCAATGCCTTTACTGTGGGTCATGATTAGTTCAAGGTCATCGCCACACCTGGTCACATGATAATCAATGATAATCCCCTTCTCCTGGGCATTTGAAAGCCTGTCCTCTGCTGTCTTTAAAAGGTCAGAATGGATAGAAGAATGTCCAACATAACCACCAACATCGGCCTTAATCACACTGAGTGTTATCCTTTCAGCCATGGTTCCTCCTTATTTCTTAAGGGTCTTGCCGATTCTCCTCTCAATGGATTTGACCTTCTCCTCTATCCTGTTCGGTTTTCCCTTTCTGTCATCAATAGATATGGTGGTTACAGCCCTATCACTTAACCTCATCATCTTCCTGTGACACTTCTTTATAAGCCTCATTACCTCGTCCCACTCTCCTTCAACAACCGTACCCATTGGATTCACCTTGTAGGGAAGTCCGCTCGCATCAATGATCTTCAGTACCTCGGCAAGCTGATCCCCAATGCTACTGCCAACACCGAGTGGAATTATACTGAATTCAACAAGCATGACACCCTCCTTTTTGAAAAGAAGCAGGCTAAAGGCTGAAAAGGAATGTAACAACCCTCCAGCCTTAGCCTCTTGGATGTTAAGACCTCACAGGGATATACTATTCCCTGCCCCCCTCCGTCCCTCTAAGAAACAAGGGGATAGCTGAACTATCCCCTCAAAGAAAATGAATTATCTTACTGCATCCTTCAGGGCCTTGCCAGCCGTGAATTTTGGCGATTTCGATGCCGGTATCGTGATAACAGCACCTGTCCTTGGATTGCGCCCCTTCCTTGATTTTCTCTTCACCACCGAGAAGGTTCCAAACCCGACGAGTGTGACCTTCTGTCCCTTCTTCAACGATGCTTTAATGGCATTCAGTGTTGAATCAAGGGCCTTACCAGCATCAGCCTTGCTGAGACCAGCACTTGCGGCGATCTTGTCAATAAGTTCTGCCTTTGTCATCTACTTCCCCCCTTTCTAATTCTAAAATCTTTTTATGTTAGTAAAAACAATATCAAGAACTGATGCTTTTGTCAAGCCAAAAATTTAAGTTTAACATTAGAAAGATCTATGCCAGAGGCCAGTTCTGGATATTCCCTTTTCCTGATCCCCTGTGGTATTTTATTTTTTGATATGTTACGGCATCTCAGGATAAGGAATTTTGCCATTATAGATGATCTGTCCATGGATCTTGCACCGGGCCTGAATGTGCTCACCGGAGAGACCGGGGCTGGCAAGTCTATAATAATTGATGCCCTTGGCCTTGTGCTTGGTGAGAGGGCCCAGTCTGACATGATTAAATCAGGAAGGAACGAGGCATCAGTGGAGGCATACTTTGATGGTGTCTCCATATCCCTTGATGACCTCGGGATCGAAACCCATGAGGGTATAATCATAAGAAGGGTTATATCAAGCTCTGGAAGAAGCAGGGGCTTCATAAATGATACCCTTGTGAGTTTGCAGACGATGTATGAGGTAGGGCAGAGACTCGTTGATATCCATGGACAGCATGAGCATCAGAGCCTTTTGAGGACGGATATCCAGAGGTCCATCCTGGATGAATATGGAAGATTGGTTGACTTGAGAGATAAGGTGGAGATGCTGTTTAATGATGTCCAGTCCTTAAAGAGGGAGATAGAATCACTGAGGACCAATATCTCTGAAAGGGAGAGGAGGATGGACTTCCTGAGGTATCAGATAGGGGAGATTGATTCAGCATCCCTTAAGATAGGAGAGAAGGAGGAATTACAGAGGGAAAAGGCCATACTTTCCAATTTAGCAAGGCTCAATGATCTTACAGGAGAGGCCATGCTTTTGATAGGCAAAGGTGACGGCGCTGTCTTAGAAAGGGTATCTGTAGCACTGTCTAAATTAAGGGATGCCCAGGCTATTGATAATGAATTGAAGGATGTGGTTGAGATGCTTGAGTCTGCGAGGCCCCTCATTGAGGAGGCATTCATCTCTCTCAGAAGGCATCAGGAGAGGTATGATATTGACCCTTTAAGGTTAGATTCCCTTGAAGAAAGGATAGACCTTATTACAAGGCTTGAGAGGAAATATGGCTATGGCATAGAGGGGATTCTTAGATTCAGGGAAGAGGCGATTAAGGAGCTGGAAGGGCTTGCCAGTTCTGATGAGAGGTTGTCAGAACTTGAAAGGGAATATCAGCATAAAGAAGAGATGCTCCTCAATATGGCGAAGGAGCTTTCAGAAAAGAGGTTAGAGATATCGAAGAGGATTCAGGGAGAGGTAAACAAGATCCTAACAGAACTTGCTATGGAGAGGGCTAGACTGGAGATCCAGATAAGGCAATCGCCCTTATCATCAAGTGGTTGTGATTCAGTGGAATTCCTATTTTCAGCAAATTCCGGGGAATTACCAAAGCCCCTCAGCAGAACAGCATCAGGAGGTGAGCTTTCGAGGCTGATGCTGGCCCTCAAAGAGGTGCTTGCCCATGTGGATAACATACCTGTCCTGATCTTTGATGAGATAGACTCCGGAATCGGGGGCAGAACCGCAGATAGTGTTGCCCGGAGACTGAAGAACCTCTCAAGGAAGCATCAGGTCATATGTGTTACCCATCTGCCCCAGATAGCTGCCAGGGCAGATCATCATTTAGTCATAGAAAAGATTCAGAAAAAAGAGGGTGTTTATGTTAAAGTAAAAGAATCAACCGGAGGAGAAAGGGTAAAGGAGATTGCAAGGATGTTGAGCGGTAAGACAACAGAGGCATCATTGAGGCATGCAGAGGAGCTTCTTGGTATAAAGGATATATGAAGGGTAAGATAGAGATAGATAGGGAGTTATGTAAGGGCTGTAAGTACTGTGTCTTAAGCTGCCCTGAGGGTGTGATAGGGATAGCTCAGGTATTTAACAGGATGGGTTACTTTCCAGCAGAGGCTCTCCATTTAGAGAGATGCACAGGCTGCACCCTCTGTGCCCAGATATGCCCTGAGATAGCGATAGCTGTCTGGAGAGAAGACTGATCATATGAGGATCGCTGTTGTTGGTGTTGGTTATCTCGGGGAACACCATGCGAGGGTCTTATCAGAGATTGATGGCGTTGAATTATATGGTATCGTTGACATAAACAAAGATAGGGCAATTGAGGTTG
>JBBIPQ010000086.1:0-7764 GCA_037442785.1 Nitrospirota bacterium | reverse complement strand
TTTCAACCTGTTCTTCTATCTCCTGCTCAGTAAGTCCTGACTTATTTAGAAGTGTTTCATTATATATCACTTCCTCATCAGGTCCAACCGCACCAAATCCAGCCTCTGGATTGTCAGGAAATTGAATCTTTCTGACTATAATTAAATCAAGTGGAGCCACAAGAGCCTTTGCAATCTCAAAGCCCACAGGAACACCTCCTGATGGCACGGCAAGAACAATTAACTCCTTTCCCTTATATTCATGTAGCATCTCAGAGAGCCTTTTCCCTGCATCAGCCCTATCTTTAAAAACATAGACTTTTTCTCTCAGTGTAATATCCTCTATTAATCTACCCATTAATGACTTCACTACTATTACCCAAGTAAATCTTGCGATTTTCTTGGGACCCTTTCTTTTTATTTAATACAGTAATAAAAATCTGCCAGGTCATATTTGTTCCATATGTCACATATCCCGCAGTTGCATCCAGACCTCTGTTTTGGAGATCTACTCTTTCCCCGTGCACAAAATAATACCTCTCCTTTTATACCGGGATAAGAAGGACAGGAACCACAAAACCTTATACATATTGTCTCATTTTCATAATTATCTTCTACCTTTGACATAAATCCTCCTACTTCTTTACTCTCTGTAAAGGCATCCCACAGGTCGGACAAACATAAACCTTTTCTAATTTATATAAATACTCAAGAACCGTGGCAACAAAGGCAGCATGGCTCCATGTAAGGGGAGATACAGAAAGTGGTTTATTAATAAAGGGATGAACCTGTTCTGCCAGGACACCTGATGGTAAAGCCCTTTCTGTAACCCACTCAAGAAAAGGTAATGCCTCTTTAAGTTCCTCTCTATTCTTTGCCTTTGCAACATGCCATTGGGCAATCCACAGTGTGCAGATAAACCAGGGATTCCCAGGTACATTTTCTATGTCATCACTCACTTTATGATATTTATCTCCTCTATACCTTGCAATACCTCCAACTGGCGTATTGACCCGGAGATTTTTCTTTATCGCCATCATTGTATTAGTAATCTTTTCATCATCAGGTTCAAATACACCGAAATAAAATGGGGCGTAGATACTTGCATCCACTGTAAGATCTAAATTGAAAGAACCATCTTTTTCAGGGATAATGGTCTTTAAAAACCTCTTTTCGTTTTCAGAATAAAGATATTTTTCCATCGCTGCCTTAATCTCTTCAGCAGCCATCCTATAAATATTAACTCTCTTTTGATCTCCAAAAAATTTAGAAAAATTTTCCGCTGCTTTAAGACCACCATAAACAGCAGAAACAGTGAAGGTATGTATGCCCCATTTCTCCTCCCATAGATCATAAGATGGCAGCGGTAATCCTGTTTCAGTGTCCCTGTACGATGCGAGGAAGTCTCCGCACCTGATTATAAGATTATTGTAGATTTCAGTTATGAACTCTATGTCTCTGTATCTATCAAAATGATACCATAGGGACCACAAGATCAATCCTGTGCCATCTTCTTGAATCGGGAGTCGTTTTTCTCCATTTAAGATCCAGGGATGCCAGGAACTTCCAAGGGAGCCATCTGGATTATATTTGTGAAGGAAGTATCCTACAGATTCCTTTCCTTTTTTTATTATATTAAGGCAAAACTCAAAAAACCTTCTCGTTATACCATGATACCCAGCAAGATCTAATGCATATGCTACCAGTGCTCCATCCCTTGGCCACATATAACTGTATGTGTCCCTCGCAAAATGCTGGACATCTGAGTCATTGCCCGCTATGATAGCACCCCCTGAATCTATATTTGTTCTCAATATGAGCAAGCTTCTTTTAAAAAGTTGCGCGATATTTTCTGGTAATACTGATAGATCAATATCTTCTTTATTTACCCATGCCTTCCAATAATTTTCTGTCCTGTTGATGAAATATTCAATACCATGTCCTAAGATAAGTTTGTTAAGGCGGCTGACTTCAGCATAGCTTTTACCAGCACATATCCAGTAATATAAAGTCTGTTCTCCTTCTGATGGTATGTTCACTGTAAATGAAAGCGTAGAATCAACAGAACCCTGAGATATTGGAGACTTTTCAAGCATTCCGTCCTCTGCATCACGCCATGTTCCTTCGAGCCCATGAAATTCCTTTATACCCGTTGCATATTGATCAATACCATGCCTACTCTGTCTGATACCGCTTGCAAGAAAATAACGATCTGCCTTGTAATGAATTATTGCATTCTCATCAGGATCGTAATATGCCGTGTCTCCAGTTGGTGTCTCAAAGATATGAAAGTCATGGTGAAAGAAAATTTTAACTTCTCTAACATAATCTGTCTGGTTCTTAATAATTACCTTTTTAATATAAATATTTTCCACATAATCTACCAGATCATTACAGTGAAGGCTCAATCCAAGAGCATTATTATAGGCAGTCACATGCGTTATCAGTGTATTGGGCAAATAATCAAGCCTTAGATTCCAATCGGATGTAATCCACCTAAATCTTCCATCAACCCATAGACCAAATCTGAATTTATGGCCGTCAGAATGATTCTCCTTCCCCACACGCGGAAAATATAAATCCCTTAAGCAATAATCCTGATCAAAGGTTATAAGAAGATTGCCATTTCCTACAGGTATATCCCTCGGCATAGGTTTTTATTTGATCTCCTCTAACTTACAGCACACCTCTTCTTCTATTTCTTTACCTGACAGTAATTCCTTATATACCTGATAAGCCTTTAATGCCCATTGTTCCCCAGGGCAGCCTCCCTCTGTGTCATGGCAACATTTAAAAACTCAAGTAACTCTTCCTGAGTTACTCCGAGTTGATAGGCCATTTTTGTATAGGCCTTGACACATAGTTCACATTTTGTAACTATGACTATCGCAAGGGCAGCAAGGACCTTGTATTTTGCTGGCACAACTGAATCCTTAAAGGTCTCCTCCCTCATCCTCACAAGCCCACCTGTAACCTTTGGGGTGAGCCTTCTTAGTTCTGCATAGAGATTTTCTGGCATGACATGCCTCCTATTAAAGGGTGTTTAAATAGGCTAAGATATTCAAGATATCCTCATCAGATAGATAAGAAAAAGAGGGCATATCTCTGAAGGGATTCTTCATCTGGTTATTTATATTTTCTGCAGTTGCAGGCCTTTTGCTTACAGGAAGAAAAGGATTCTTCATTATCCCCTTATGACCAGGACCAACAATCCATTCAGTACTATAGGGATCATGACAAAAAGAACATTTCTGATCATAAAGGGCTTTTCCTCTGGAGATGCTCTCAGCATCTGTTTTAATAACAACTCCTGATATTGAATTTAAAATCCCTGATTGTCTTTTCAACTTATATTCCATGATCCCGTCAAAGTTCTTATAAATCCCGAATTTACTGACAAGCAGATAGTAACCACCGGATACTCCAACCATACCGAATGTTATAAGGGCTATAAGAAGACCAATAGTCTTGACATTTCCATAAAATTGTCTGTAAATATGAATAAATGTCACCTTGAGTCCAAGAAGGACAAGTACACTGATAGCAAAGACTGAATGGAATGTCCCCCTCGGAGTGAGTTCTGATCCAGAGATAATAATAAATCTAAGACAATAATAGGAAACAAATGCGAAAATCAATAGATAAATAATTCCGTTTATCCTATGGAGTACCTTGAGCCTTTCTACACTATACTTTTTTTCGTTCCTTCCAAAGATCTCAAACATGGTGATCATGGCAAGTCCGGAAAGAAGAAGCAAAATAATGGAAAGGATGGATTTCAACAGAAGTATAGACATCAGACCCCCTTAATTGAAGGAGGGGCATACGCCCCTCCTTAAGAGTAGATTAACAACCTTCAATAGCCTTTTTCTTCTTTGGTGCTGCTGCCGGTGACTTACCCTTTAAGGACTTGATATAGGCAACTATATTTGCCATATCAGTACCCTTTGGATCAATAGCCTTTCCCTTCAGTGCCATCTCAATACAGAAATTTACCGCCTCTACAAGACCTTTCTGCTTCTTTCCCATAATGTTGAATTCCTTCTTGTCACCAGCATTCTCAAGTCCCTTTCCAGCAGGATGGCAGGAATTGCATGACTTTCCAGCTGTGCCACCGCCGAGTTTAGGGTCGTTAAAAAGGGCTTTACCCTTTTCCACATCAGCGGCAAAAGCACCTGAAAACACCAATCCAAGGGCAATCAGAGAAAGCATTATTATCCTTATTGACTTCATTTACTCACCCCCTTTCTTTCAGAAATCTTTAGCCAGCAAGGCTGGACTCAAAAAAATCATATATGGGTATTATATCACCATTTAATCCCCTGTAACCACTTTATTTCTTACCGTAGTTTTCTGAAAGATACCTGATAATGATCTCTATATCATTCTCAGGTATCGGTGCTCCAAAGACATTCTTCATCTTATTGACAACCTCTATTATGATACTTCCTGAACAAGCCTTTTCCCCTCGTTAATAGCCTTCTCATAGTCAGGCTGATCAGTTATCTCAGGCACTATTTCTATATACCTGATTGTATCTTTTTTGTCTATCACAAAGATAGCCCTTGAAAGAAGCCTGAGTTCCTTAATCAAGACACCATAAGAGTTCCCGAATGATGCATCCCTATGATCAGAATATGCCTTGACCCTGTCAATACCTGAGGTAGTGCAGAATCTTGATATAGCAAAGGGCAGGTCCATGCTGATATTCAGAACAACAACATCATCAGGAAGCTTTGCTGCCTCCTGATTAAATCTTCTTGCCTGCATATCACAGACTGGAGTATCTAAGGAAGGTGTTACACTTATTACCTTGATTTTACCTCTAAAATCCTTCAAGCTCACTTCCTTTAAATCTCCGTCAAGAACTCTGAAATCAGGAGCATTATCCCCAACCTTTAATTCATTGCCTGTAAGTGTTAAGGGATTTCCTTTAAATTTAACGACTCCATATCTTTCCATTGAAACCTCCCATATTATTTTCTTCCCCTCGTTCCCTCAATCGCAGGAAATCCCTCTGTATCAGGCTCCTGCCTGTTTTTCAGTATCATTAATCTCTTTTTCATTGATTCTATCTCAACACGCTGGGTAGCAATTATATCCTCAGCAAGGGCTCTAACCATCGGGTCATTGCCATAAATCAATACAAGCCTTGCCATCTCAATAGCACCCTCGTGATGGGGTATCATCATAGCGAGAAAATCAACATCAGGATTACCAGTATATCCTGGGCTATGCATATCCCTCATCATCTTTTCCATCCCAGCGTTCATATCATCCATAAATCTTTTAAATTCAGGACTGAAGCGGTATTCTGCCTTATGATGCTCGTGTTTCTCAGACATTCCTCCTCCTATGCGGTCTGTCCCCTGTAACCAGGACGAACATAAACAAGATTTATACTCTTTTTATTTCTCAACTCTCCTGATGGCAGTTTTAAACTTCCTAAGGGAATCTGTGCAATAAATTTGGGATTATACGGATCAGATACATCAAAGGCCGTAGCTACCGTCTGTCCGTCATTTGGTGTTTTTGGAAGTTCGTCTTGCTCATGGGCGATGTAGAGAAGCTTATTGGTTGGATTAGTCCATAAACCATGGGCTTCCCTGCCATGGGAAAAGAATGTATTTATGACCTTCCTTTTTCCGTGAGGTTCTGATCTATCAATTATAGCTATCTGGCTGGAAGCAACACCATCAGGTCCTCCATCATCAACACGGGCGAGACTCACATATACAACCTTTCCATTTTTATTTTCAACAAACTCCAGGTGATTTGGTCTTGCCATTTTACCGAGAAAAATATAATCAAGTATCTCAAAGGGTTTCTCAGTTGAGCGAACAGATACTGCATCGGCTAACTTGTGAGAAAACCATACCTCTCTGCCATCAGGAGATGTCTTAAGAAATGGTGTAAACCCAAATCTATCCTGTTCTGTGATATCAATCGTCGTAATCCTCTCGGGATTGGAATAACCTCTGGTGTCTTTATTTACATTGAAGATGTCTATCTTTGAAACCTTCTGGGACGCGACAAAGGCGATTCTTCCATTGGCTCTGAACCATACCTGAGAAGGACCATTAATAGTTTCTATATGCTTAATAACAGACCTTATTTTTTCTCCGGATGATTCCTTTATGGCAAGTTCCACATCAAGGATAGCTATTCTGTCCTCTCCTCTTACAGCAACCCACAGTTCCTTACCATCCCTCGTGAAGGTGGGTTCATGGGGTTCCCGACCAACAAGTATCCCGCTCGAGATCCTTTCAGGATTCGTATCCTTTGATACAAAGGGATTTGGGGTATTCCCGATAACCCTCTTATTGACCGAATCAATAAGATAAACATTGCTTGATCCTCTGCCAGAGGTTGCAAGCATCCTTCCATCGGGACTCGGGACCACTCCATGGGCATCTATGCATCCATGATAAAGGGGCTTATGAATCATTGATGAGTGGGTCGGCACGATACTGGCAGTAACGAATCTGAAAGGAGGCCTCGGGTCTTCATCAAAACTCGTAAGGTTAATGGTCGTATCAATAGTGT
Source organism: Nitrospirota bacterium (assembly GCA_037442785.1). Lineage (GTDB taxonomy): Bacteria > Nitrospirota > Thermodesulfovibrionia > Thermodesulfovibrionales > UBA9159 > JBBIPQ01. Next base: position 1,239 of record JBBIPQ010000086.1, on the reverse strand, counting down.
TCGTTTTTGGATCAATAACAGATACAGTATTTGAATCTTCATTTGCTATAAATACACGATCTCCTGGTTCTATATCTGGAATGTCTGTTTGAGCGTCAGAGGAAACGATAGGGAATTGTGAAGCAATTGCTGCCACACTTACGAGTTTCAAAAAATCCCTTCTTGATTTGTTATAAGTATCCATAATTTACCTTACCTTTCCAGTGAAGATGTAGTCATTGTCTTTCATCTTGGAGTGACAATCTATACATCCCTTTACCTTTCCAGAAGCCTCAACCTTTCCGTCAGGGGCATACTTTACCCAGAACCAGTCTCCTCCATCGGGGTTATAGCCTTTAATCTTGTACATCACGGTAAGGGCAACGAATTTTTTATCTGCTGTGTAATTTTCCTTAACTATGATAGAGCCATTAGACATCCCCTTTTTCTTTTTGATGGAATGAAGGGCAACATTGTTTACAAATGTCGTAAGCAATGAACCATGAGGCTCTGTTCCTTTATAGAGCTTTCCTTTCCCTGGCCATAAGTCCCATCCTCTGTATGGATTGTATTTGACAATATATTCATTGAGTTTTTCAGCATCAGGACCAGGTTCAGGAATCTGTGTCTCAGAGGGGATAATCTCATGAATGGCATAAGCAACAAGACTCAGAGAGACCATAAAGAAAATCATTAAAAAACTTATCAATAATCTTTTCATCTTAAACCCCTTTTCAATCAATAAATTTAGAAAACACATAATCTGAATCCTTTGCTGCTGTGTGGCATTCATAACATTCCTTTTTCACATCCTTTTCAAGATATTTTCCATCAGGTCCGAAGGCAGCGTATCTCCAGCCACCTGTATCAGTGGCTTTCTTATCCTTCTTCATCAAAACATAAAAAAGTTTCTTTCCCTGATTTATTGAGCCATCCTTTTCTGTGACGACATCGTAGAAGACACCGATGAAGATAGTACCTTCAGGATACATGTCACCTTTCTTGAGTGCATCAAGTCCTTTTTGGTTCACATATATGTGGTGAAATCCATAAAGACCGTGGCTCTTATCCGGAATCACCATTGACTTTACATGTACAAAGTTCCTCCATCCCTTTGGTAAAGATATGCCCTTACCCATAGGGCCTCCTATCTCAACCTCGCCTCAACGGCATCCCAGTTTATGTTCTTAAAGAATGCCTCGATATAGTCTGCCTTCTTCAGGCCATAATCAATCATAAAGGCATGTTCAAATACATCCA
>JBBIPQ010000085.1:0-7853 GCA_037442785.1 Nitrospirota bacterium | reverse complement strand
CCTGGTGTCTCATAAACTCCCCTTGACTTGATCCCCACATAACGGTTTTCGACTATATCCACCCTGCCTATGCCATTTTCTCCAGCTATAGAATTTAACCTCTCCAGGAGAGAGGCTGGAGAAAGGGTCTCCCCATCTATCGCGACAGGATTTCCATTTTCGAATCTCAATGTAACATATCGAGGGCTATCAGGGGCCTTCTCTGGCGGCACCATCATTGTGTACATATCCTGAGGAGGCTCTACCCAGGGGTCTTCAAGTATCCCTCCCTCGTAACTGATGTGAAATATATTTCTGTCCATACTGAAGGGTTTTTCCCTTGTAGCAGTGACAGGTATTCCATGCTTCGAGGCATAATCTATCAGTGATTGTCTTGATCTGAAAGGCCATTGTCGCCATGGTGCTATGACCTTTATATCAGGATTTAAGGCATAATAGGTCATCTCAAACCTGACCTGGTCATTGCCCTTTCCGGTCGCCCCATGTGCAACAGCTTCTGCTCCATCTTTTGCAGCTATCTCTATCTGTCTCTTTGCAATCAATGGTCTCGCTATTGATGTCCCAAGAAGATAAACCCCTTCATAAACAGCACCTGCCCTCAACATTGGAAAGATATAATCAGAGACAAACTCCTCTCTCATATCCTCGATATAGATCTTTGATGCACCTGTCTTCATGGCCTTATCACCAATAGCTTCAAGGTCTTCTTCCTGACCAAGATCTGCACAAAAGGCTATGATCTCCGCATTATATGTCTCCTTTAACCACCTGATAGCAACTGATGTATCAAGCCCACCTGAATAGGCGAGGACTATCTTCTTTATCATCGAACACCTCCAAAATCTCAGTAATTTTAACCATAGCATAAATCAAAAATAAAATTCAAAAATGCCTAGCGTCATTGGATAGGGAAAATGGTTTTCTTGACATAATAATTTAAATTTAATAAAGTTATATTATATAAAGACAGATTATCAGATGATAGACTCTCAGAGGACAGACTCAATCTCCGTGTTTTATTACCCGTTGTCCGGGAACTGACAACGGATCATGGGTCACGGAGCACGAACCTCTGTCTTATGACTTCTGTCTTCTGAGTGTTTGATTGTCTGTCTTCTATTATCTATCTTAAGGAGGTTTATTAATGGACAAATGGAAGTGTAGTGTATGTGGATATGTGTATGATCCTGAATTTGGTGACCCGGATGGTGGAATACAGCCCGGTACACCCTTTGAGAAATTACCAGACAACTGGACATGTCCTGTATGTGGTGCATCAAAGGATATGTTTGAAAAGATTTAGGAGGTAGAAATGAATGCTATCGAGATAGCTATAAGGATGGAGACTGATGCGATCGATTTTTACAGGGATGCCGCAGAAAAGGTCAAGAACGCTGTAGGGAGCAAGATGTTTCTCTCTATAAAGGAGGATGAGAAGAGACATCTTCAGATGCTGACAGATGTATTTAAGGGTCTTGATATAAAGGCAGAGGATATTCATCCGATGAAGAAGATCAAGACCATATTTGAAGAATACCGGCATGAGATGATGGAAAGGGTTGGGGCGACTGAAGATGAGATGAATGCCTTCAGGATAGCCATGGAGATGGAAAAAAAGGGAATAGAATTCTATGAAAAGGCCGCTTCTGAGGCACCCTCGGAAAAGGAAAAGGCCCTCTTTAAAAGGCTTGTCCATGAAGAGGAACAACACTATGCGGTATTCTCAAATACCTACTTCTTTATGCAGAATACAGGAAGCTGGTTTATGTGGGAAGAGCACAGTATTGTGGATGGTGGAACGCCCTGGGCATAGTTAATACCTCATTCTATCTAAATGAAAAGAATCCTCATTGTAGACGATGAAAAGGATCTGGTAGAACTTGTTTCTTATAATCTTTCTAAAGAAGGATTCTCTGTTGAACCATCATATAATGGACAGGATGCCATTGAAAAATTAAGAAGCCAGTATTTTGACCTTGTGATCCTTGACCTCATGTTACCGGAACTTGATGGTCTTGAGGTATTGAGAATAATAAGATCCGATCAGAAACTAAGGAGCCTCCCTGTCCTGATATTAACCGCTAAGGGTGAAGAGACTGACAGGGTTCTTGGCCTTGAGCTTGGCTCGGATGATTATGTAACAAAGCCATTCAGTCCGAGAGAACTCGTAGCCAGGATTAAGGCCATATTCAGGAGGACCTCAAGAGAAACTATAGAAACTCAAGAAGATGTCCTGAGGATAGGAGAACTTGTAATTGACAGGGATAGATATTCTGTAAGGATAAATAACAGAGAAATAAAACTCAGCACAATTGAGTTTAAACTCCTTCTCTATCTTGCAGAAAGAAAAGGAAAGATATTTACAAGAGACCAGCTTCTTGATGCAGTTTGGGGAAATGAGGTCTATGTAGAACCAAGGACAGTGGATGTCCATATAAGGAGACTGAGGTCACAGATAGAGGAAGACCCCTCAAATCCCAGATATATAAAAACCAGAAGAGGGGTAGGTTATTATCTTGAACCTTGAATGGGTAAATAAGGAAATTGGATATTTTTAAAAAGATAATACCGTGCTATCTCGTGACCTCTGTTATTATTATCTTAGGTCTCTCAATAGAAAACTTGAGAATCCCGGCCCTGATATTTACTCTCCTTTTTCTGGCTGTTACATTCTTTATCATTATCAGGCGCTCAAGAATACTTAAAGATGATATAGACCAGATGATTAAATTCTCAGAAACCATTGCCTCTGGAGATCTTAAACATAAGCCCTTTATAGAAAAGGGAGAATTAAAGGGATTAGCAGACACCCTTGTCAGGGTGGCAGATAGAATAAAAGAAGAACTTTCTGAAGCTACAGAGTCTAAAAAGAAAATAGAAATGATATTAGAGAACATGAAAGAGGGTTTGCTAATAATAGATGAAAATAACACAGTTCTACTTGCCAGCAATTCCATCATACAAATATTCGGAGTTGATCCTCCTCTTAGAGGAATCCAGGCCATTGAAATACTGAGAGATGCCGAACTTGTTTTATTACTTGAAGAGGCAAAGACAAAGAGGCTGATACTAACAAGGGAGATCAATTTAAAGCCCGATAAATTTTTTTCAGTTACTGCATCACCTGTTGAGATGAATAAACAAAAAGCAGGTGTACTTATGACTTTCTATGATGTTACAAAGCTAAAGAAACTCGAACAGATCAGGAAAGAATTTGTTGCGAATGTTGCCCATGAGATAAAGACACCAATCACGGCAATAAAAGGCTTTGCAGAGACCCTCCTTGAGAGTGCGATAGATGATAAAGAGAATGCTGTAAGGTTTATTGAGATAATAAGAAGACACAGTGAAAGATTGAACTCCCTTGTAAATGACCTCCTTACCTTATCCCGCATAGAATCTGGAGATATAAAACTGGAACTTACTTATGTAGATCTTTTCGAGATTATTGAATCAGTTCTGAGCCTCATGGATGAAAAGGCAAAGAGAAAGGGACTTTACCTGCAGAGATCTTTGCCATCCCAGATACCAATCATAATGGCAGACAGAGATAGACTGATGCAGATACTTCTTAATCTTGTAGACAATGCCATAAAATTTACTGACCGTGGCGGTGTAACCATTGGCGCAGAGGTCTCTGAAGATAGAATGACTATATTTGTACAGGATACAGGAATAGGGATTGAGAAAAAACATCTTTCGAGACTCGGAGAGAGATTTTATAGGGTTGACAGGGCAAGGTCAAGAGAACTTGGTGGTACCGGGCTCGGTCTTGCTATAGTAAAGCACCTTGTGAAGGCCCATGGCTGGAGCATAGAGATAGAAAGCACCCCGAATGTCGGCACTAGGATCAGAATTGATAGGATCCCGCTTCTTACTGGTACTGAAGTTTAAGGGCTTGGACTTTACTGTAAAGGGACTTCGCTCTTTGTTCTTTGTAGTCAATCGTTTTAGTAAAGAAAATTTAACATCTCTGTAATATTTCTGTAAAGATTCCTTGATAATATATTTATCAAGGGCATTGCCCAGATATTCTAATAGTTATCGGGTCTCCAAAAAATCAATTTTTTGGAACCCCGGTGTGGAGGTGTTGAGATGTTAAAAAAGTTATCAGTCCTGTTAGTCATGCTCCTTGGTATAGGGATTTCAGGAGCTCTTGCTGCCCAAGGAAAAGTAGTTAAGATCGATGGCTCAAGCACAGTTTATCCCATAACAGAGGCTATGGGAGAGGAGTTCCAGAAGGCAAAAAAGGGAACTATAAGGATTACCGTCGGGATCTCAGGAACAGGTGGAGGTTTCAAGAAGTTTTGTAGGGGTGAGACCGATATATCTGATGCGTCAAGGCCAATCTTAAAGACCGAGATGGAGGCATGTAAGAAAAATGGCATCCAGTTTATAGAACTACCTGTTGCCTATGATGGTCTTGCGGTGATGGTAAATCCAAAAAATACATGGGTTAACTCTTTGACTGTAGAGCAGCTAAGAAAGATCTGGGAGCCAGCTGCTCAGGGAAAGATCACAAGATGGAACCAAGTCAACCCTGAGTGGCCTAATGCACTCCTTAAGCTCTTTGGACCAGGTGTTGACTCTGGTACATTTGACTACTTTACAGAGGCAGTGGTTGGAAAAGCAAAGGCATCAAGGGGTGACTATACCTCAAGTGAGGATGACAATGTCCTTGTCCAGGGGATAGCAGGAGATAAATATTCTCTTGGATATTTTGGTTTAGCCTATTATGAAGAAAACCAGGACAAATTAAAGCTCGTCCCCATAGTGAACCCAAGGACAGGAAAGGCTGTTCTTCCATCCGAAAAGACTGTTATGGATGGCACCTACCAGCCCCTTTCAAGACCCATATTTATATATGTGAATACCCGATCCCTTGAAAGGGCAGAGGTTAAAGAGTTTGTAGAGTTTTATATCAAGAATGCTCCCAGGCTTGTTAGAGAGGTTAGATACATACCTCTACCCCAGAAGGCCTATGAGCTTGCCATGGAAAGACTATTAAAGAAGAAGACAGGCTCCATTTTTGGTGGAAAGCCTGAGGTTAGTGTAAAGATAGAGGACCTTCTTAAAAGAGAGCAGTAGAGAAGATTTTTTGCGGTGCTCCTATCGGCATTTGAAGTTCAAGGGTTCAAGCACACGGGGGAATTCCTTAGAATCCCCCGTGTGCTTCCACTGCACTAAATTTCTGGATTTAATGTATAATAGAATTTCTGGGAATGGTGGTGAAAGACCTTAAAACACTTAAGGAAAAGTTTATTGAGATATTTCTCTTTATCTCAGCGGCCTCATCTATTTTTATTACCATTGGTATTGTCTTTATACTCTTTTATGAGTCAGCTGTTTTTTTTAAGAAGGTCTCTATCGTGGAGTTTCTTACAGGCACTCAATGGACTCCTTTGTTTTCTGAACCAAGGTTCGGGGTTCTTCCCTTAGTAGCCGGGACATTCCTCACAACAAGTATAGCCCTCGTTGTTGCCCTTCCAGTAGGGCTCATAACAGCAATATACCTGAGTGAGTATGCCCCTTTAAGGCTGAGGGAATTCCTTAAGCCGGTGCTTGAGCTTCTCGCAGCAGTGCCCACAGTAGTTTATGGATATTTTGCCCTGCTGTTTCTTACTCCATTTTTGCAAAGATTCATCCCGGACCTTTCTGGCTTTAATGCCCTGAGCCCTGGCATTATCATGGGTATAATGATTGTGCCCTATGTAAGCTCTGTAAGTGAAGATGCCATGAGGGCTGTACCAATGTATATAAAAGAGGGTTCCTATGCAATGGGTGCCACAAGACTCCAGACTGCATTCAGGGTCATTATACCCGCATCATTTTCAGGGATTGCTGCAGCATTTATAATAGGCATTTCGAGGGCCATTGGTGAGACCATGGTGGTTGCGATTGCAGCAGGCATGATGCCAAACTGGACAATAAACCCCCTTGAGCCAGTCCAGACCTTTACATCTTATATAGTCCAGGTAAGCATTGGGGATGTACCCCACGGCACCCTTGAATACAGCACCATATTTGCAGCAGGTGTTGTACTCTTCCTCATAACCCTCGGAGCAAATATATTAAGCTTTATCCTCAGAAGCAGGTTCAGAGAAAGGTATTAGTATGGGTTCAAGGGTTTAAAGGTTCAAAGGTGGAACGGTGAAGGGTTTAAAGGCGAAGAAGTATCTTGACCAGATATTTGCAATTATAGGTCTGTTATTCTGTCTTATCGGGCTTGGTATAATCACTGTACTATTCCTTGACCTCTTTATAAATGGTGCACCGAGGCTTACTCTTAAGTTTTTTACCTCCTTCCCTTCAAGATTCCCTGAAGAGGCAGGAATACTTTCTGCATGGGTAGGCAGTTTGCTCGTAATGCTTGTTACGGCCATTGCGGCAATACCCGTTGGAGTTGGTGCAGGTATATACCTTGAGGAGTATGCCAGACAGATCCAGGGTCTCCAGAAAATCAAAGGATTTTCTCGAGTGATAGTCTGGTTTACAAACCTCATTGAGATTAACATCGCAAACCTTGCAGGGATCCCATCAATCATCTATGGACTTCTTGCCCTCGGTATCTTTGTTTACATCTTTGGTTTTGGTGAAAGCATCCTCACAGGAGGGCTTACCCTGGCACTCCTGATACTACCGATTGTAATAATGGCAACAAGGGAATCCATAAGGGCAATACCCCAATCAATAAGAGAGGCATCCTTTGCCTGTGGTGCCACTAAATGGCAGACCATAAGATGGCATGTCATTCCTTATTCAATGGGAGGGATACTTACAGGTATCATCATCGGGCTTTCAAGGGCAATCGGTGAGACCGCTCCTCTTATAACCATAGGTGCCCTTACTTATATTGCCTTTCTGCCATCATCTCCTCTTACCCCGGATTTCCCATTCATATCCTTTAAATGGCTCTTTGATTCCTTTACGGTTATGCCTGTCCAGATATTCAACTGGGTATCAAGGCCCCAGAAGGGATTCCACATAAATGCTGCTGCTGCCAGTATCGTGCTCCTTCTGATGACCTTTTTGATGAACGGATTTGCCATTTATATCAGATATAAATTCAGAAAAAAGATAAGATGGTAGGAGTTTGAAATCATGACAATTTCAAAGTTAGAAGTGGAGTTGAAGGCTGAGGCAAAGGGTCTGAATTTTTATTATGGCACAACCCATGTTCTTAAAAACATTAACCTCCCTGTGGCAAGAAGAAAGGTAACTGCCCTCATAGGACCATCTGGATGCGGGAAGACTACATTCCTCAGATGCTTCAACCGGATGCATGACCTCTATCCTGGCAACAGATATGAAGGAGAGATAATCCTCTATCCTGACAATGTGAACATTATCTCACCAGAAGTAGACCCCATTAAGGTGAGGATGCAGATAAGCATGGTATTCCAGAAGCCGAATCCATTTCCAAAGTCAATTTATGAAAATGTTGTATATGGATTGAGGATTCGGGGCATTAATAAAAAGAGCATCCTTGATGAGATTGTGGAAAAGTCCCTTCGGGGAGCAGCCCTCTGGGATGAGATAAAAGACAGACTCCATAAACCAGCCTATGACCTCTCCGGAGGTCAACAGCAGAGGCTCTGTATCGCCAGGGCCCTTGCGACAAATCCGAGGATACTGCTCTTTGATGAACCCACCTCTGCCCTTGACCCCATCGCGACTCAAAAGATTGAGGAACTTATGGTAGAGTTAAAAAAGGAGGTAACCATCCTCATAGTCACCCATAATATGCAGCAGGCAGCAAGGGTATCGGACTATACCGCCTTCATGTACCTCGGGGAGATCATAGAATTCGGAAAGACTGATAAGATATTCACCAATCCAACGGAGAAATTAAC
>JBBIPQ010000084.1:0-7863 GCA_037442785.1 Nitrospirota bacterium | reverse complement strand
TTCTGAAGATGTCATTGAGGAGGTCCCTATCATAACCTTTTGATTCAAGCTCTACAAAAAGAGGGTCTATCCTGTCGAGGGCCTCTTCAGCCTCTGTGATAAATTCTCCTATTATCTCTTCCATCTCGTCCATAAATCACCTATTTGCCGAGCTTTTCGAATATCCTGTCCATCTTTTCCTTCAGCACCTCTGCTGTAAAGGGCTTCACGATGTAATTGCTGACCCCTGCCTTAATTGCCTCAATAACTTTATCCTTTTCTGCCTCTGCAGTAACCATGAGAAAGGGGAGGCCCTTAAGTTCAGGATCACTCCTTACCTTTTTCAGTAGTTCGAGGCCGTCCATATTGGGCATATTCCAGTCTGATACCACAAAGCCAAAGTTGCCTGATTTCAGTTTGTTATAGGCCTGGGCTCCGTCCTCAGCCTCCTCAATATTCTCATAACCAAGCTGTTTGAGGATATTCTTAACGATCCTCCTCATCGTTGAGAAGTCATCCACAACGAGTATCTTGATCTTATAGTCAGGCATTAGCACCTCCTTTGAATATTTCCTTTAAAATCTTTCTTATGCTCTGAAGGAGTATATCAACAGTGACAGGTTTGACGAGATAACCGTTAGCCCCTGAATCAAAGGCCCTCTTTTTCTCACTCTCATCAGCTTCTGTAGTCACCATCAAAAATGGTATGTGCGAGAGAGTCGGGTCTGACCTTACTGATCTTAAGAGTTCTATCCCATCCATATACGGCATGTTCAGGTCAGAGAGTATAAGACTTATATCTTCCCTTGCAAGTTTTTCAAGGGCATCAAGGCCATTCTCGGCAAAGACAAGCTCATAACCCTTTCCTCTCAGATACAAGCCGAGAAGCCTACGGGTTGTGGGACAATCATCAACGATCATTATCTTCATATTTGCCTTCATATCACACCTTCTGATAGACAACAACCTTCTCAAAGATTAATGGCCTGAATGCCCTTGTGACATTGTGGAGACTCTCGGAAGTCCCAACAAAGAGATAGCCTCCCTGTCTGAGACTATCGCAGAGAAGAGAGACCACCTTTTGCTTAGCCCTGTCATCGAAATATATGAGAACATTTCTACAAAATATGACATCCATGCCCTTAACAGAACGCATCTTCTTTTCATCTATAAGATTTATATTCGTAAAATTCACAAATTTCTTTAGTCTCGAATCTATTTCGTATTGCATCTGACCATTCTTCCGAAAATATTTATCCATAAGTATAGATGGCACATTCCTTACCGAATAGGATGTGTAAATACCTCGCCTTGCAGATGCGAGAACGCTTTCGCTAATATCAGAGGCAAATATCTCGAACTTGATACCAGGGATATTCTCAAGAAGCATGATGGCAATGGTGTAGGGCTCTTCCCCTGTTGAGCAGGCAGCAGACCAGATCCTTATATCCTTAGAACCTTTTGCTTCAGCTATCTTTGGGATGAGATTTTTAACCAGCACATCTACCTGTTGATTTTCCCTAAAAAAATAAGTCTCGTTAGTTGTAATTGCATCGAAAAGCCTCGTCAGTTCAGAGGTGTCCCTTTTAAGAAGTTCCAGATAATCTTCAAACCTATTCAGTCCCCTATCTTCGATCCTTTTTGAGAGTCGATTTTCTATAAGGTATCTCTTTGTATCAGCTATGTAGATACCTGACCTTTCATATATAAAGTCCCTGATCTGACGAAAGGTTGAATCATTAAGAAGAGCACTCATATCCTGCCACCGACAAAATGATTTACCTTTTCAGAAAGCTCGACATTGAGTCTCCTTGCAAGGAATTCCTCTTTATTGATCTTTAAAAGGGCCTTAATAGCCTCTTCAATGACATCTTCGTATGTTTCCTTTTGAAGAAGTTGAAAGATAGGTTCAAAGGCCTCCTCAGCACCGATCCTGCCAAGGGTCATTACAGCCGCCTTTCTTACATGGCCATCATAATCATCCACTGCCTCGATAAGGGTATTCCTCGCATCTTCGCCCTCGATATTTCCAATTGCCTTTATGCTTGCCCTTCTTACATCCCTGAGATCGGTCTTTAATAGTTCGATCAGAAACGGGACTGCCCTGCTGCATTTGAGGTCTCCCACAACATCAATGGCAATCACCTTTCCCCTGAATCTAAATTGAGGGTCTTTTATTACATAAATTATTGAGTTTGAACAGCCAAATTCCATCAATCTACTCTTAACCTCCTCGATTATCTCCTCTGAATAGGGCATTGAAGGATCAATGGAACCTGTTACATCGATAATCAATGGGATTGCCTCATGGTATCTCAACATCGTAAGTCCCTTCAGGTACAGGAGCCTATCGTCCCATTCACTCTCTTCAAATAATCTCATAATCAGTTCTGGTATATCATTGCCTTCAGGAAGGGTATCGAGCTTGAGGAGACTCTTAATAGCCACCTCTCTCTCAATCCCCTTCGTCTTCTTAAAATATTCTTTAAGGGTATCTTTAGCTTTATCGCTCCCAATCATGCCAATCGCATCAATGGCAGCGAGTCTCAGAGGTTCTGAATCAGATGAGAGGATCCTTGATAATGCATCGAGAGCCGTCTCATCGCCTATCTTACCGAGGGCCTCAATGGTGGAAAAGGCAACCCATTCCTCATCATCAAGTGCTTCAATCAGATATGGTAAACACTCCTTCTGACAAATCATTCCCAGGGCCTTTGCAGCGGACGCCCTCACATTCGGGTTTTGATCCTTAAGAAGAGGTATTATCCTTTCGGTATCGACACCATCCCTGATCTCTCCTAAAAGATCAATGGCAAATTTCCTTATATCCTCATCCTTATCATTGAGGAGGCTATAAAGAAAGGGTATTGATACCTGACCAAGGGACCTCAATATAACAGTTGCAGCATTTCTGATATAGGGGGTCTCGTTTCTCAAAAGAGGTGTAACCATATAGGCCGTTACCTCGCCGCCAATGGATATAAGGGAACGAATGGACGCATCCTGCACACCAGGACTGACATCCCTGAGGGCTCTAATTAAGGGATAGATCGCCCTCTCATCAGCAAGGGCGAGTTCCTCGGCCGCAAGCCTTCTTATTGATGCATCATCATGACTGAGTTGTTCTATGAGCTTAAAGAGTCTTTTATCCGTCATTTATTTATTTAATCGGAACTTTTAAGAAATTCTTTAATTGTCAGTTGCCTTTAGTTTCCCCTCTGTATTAGAATCGTTAATAACGGATTTTAGAGCGGAAGAACGGAAGTCATCACTGCTGTCCAAAATAAAGTGACAGAGGTTATTTTAATGGGCATAAGACCTCAAAGAAAACATGTCAATAGTCCATAGACCATAGACCATGGACTGTGGACTAAAAAGGTGTCGCCTTTTGTGTTTTCTCGGTCTCATGCCCATTTAATATTTATCTTAGACAGATGTGGGAAGTCATATTATTGAAACAAGAACAAAGAACCAGGATTTTCTTGCACTCCCGCTCTATTGTCTTGATTATCGGGAAATATGGGAATGGATAAGATAGAAAAAAAGGTGATGACGGGTAAAAGGCTTGACCCTGAGGAGGGTCTTTTTTTATTCGAAAACGATGATCTCTTTACCCTGGGAAGGCTGGCTTCTATGGTTGCCGAAAGGAAAAACAAAAGACATGTATACTATGTAAGGAACAGGCATATAAATCCTACAAATATTTGTGTAAACAGGTGTAAGTTCTGTGCATTCAGCCGCTCTAAGGGGGAAAAGGGATCTTACGAATTGACGGTTGAGGAGATCCTCTCAAAGCTTGGCGATGGATGTTACAGGGAGGTACATATCGTGGGTGGATTGCATCCTGATTGGGGCTTTGACCATTATGTGAATATCATTTCTAAGATTAAGGAGGAGTTTCCAGAAACACACATAAAGGCCTTTACAGCCGTTGAGATAGACCATTTCTCAAGGATAAGCGGCCTGTCAATAGAAGATGTGTTGAAGAGACTCAGGGAATCAGGTCTCGATACAATGCCAGGAGGAGGGGCAGAGATATTTTCTGAGAGGGTTAGAATGCGGCTATGTCCTGAAAAGATAAGCGGTGAGAGATGGCTTGAGATACACAGGAAGGCACATATCCTTGGCATAAGGACTAATGCCACCATGCTTTATGGACATATCGAGGGTTACAGGGACAGGATAGATCATCTTATCAGGCTCAGGGAACTTCAGGATGAGACAGGTGGCTTTCTGGCCTTTATCCCCCTCTCGTACCATCCTGCCAATACAGAGACAGGAGGATCCTACACATCCGGGATTGATGATCTGAAGACCATAGCTGTTAGCAGGCTTATCCTCGATAATTTTGACCATATAAAAGCCTACTGGATTATGCTCGGAGAAAAGATCGCACAACTTTCTCTCCTATTCGGGGCGGATGATATTGATGGAACCATTATTGAGGAGAAGATAACCCATTCTGCTGGTGGTGTGACCGCCGAGTCCCTTACCATTGAAGAGATAAGGGAAATAGTAACAAAGGCAGGAAGGATACCTATTGAAAGGGATGCCCTTTACAGAATAATAGGGTAGCTATAGAAATGGGGGTGTAATATGCATAGAGATAGATTGACCCATGATTTGATAGTCGATTATGTTATTGAAAGGCTGAAAAGGGATTATAAAGAGATAAAAAGGAACCCTGAAGGGGATCCAGACCTGATTCTTGCAAATCATGGGATGGTTATGGCCTATCTTGAGGTTGAAACTGAGGAGAGTATAGACTCAAATAAGGCCAAGAAATGGAAGGAGATGGCAGAAAAGGGTAAGCTCATTTTGATGGTCCCAAAGAATACAAAGGTAAGGGTGACTGATCTTATCTGGCAGCAGGGTATTACTAAGAGTGTAAGCATTGGCACCTATGAGGTGATGATAAACATGCCATAATTAGTCCACAGTCGACAGTCCATAGCCTATAGACTATGGACTGTAAATGAGCTACTCGAAAGAGCGATCTGGAAGGATGGTGAATCAGTTATATATCAGGATTCAGCAACAGGGGTTATCTCAAGCCTCACCTTGGATATGCGCTGCCCTACCATCTCGGATATGATGATCCTTTTATCCTCCTGTTCTATAACATCCCCTGTCCTTGGTATCTTCTGTAAAACCGTAAGGAGATAGCCTCCAAGGGTTTCATACTCAGGGGATTCCGGAATCTCTATGCCATAATCCTCCCTCAGGTCCCTTATACTTATTGATGCATCAATAATGTAGGTCCTTTCATTCAACTGGATGACCGGACTTTCGATATCATATTCATCCCTGATCTCGCCAACTATCTCTTCCAGGAGATCTTCAAGGGTGACAAGGCCTGAGACCCCGCCATATTCATCTATAACAAGTGCCATGTGGACCCTCCGCTTCTGCATCTCCTTGAGGAGGTTGCTTATCTTCATGGTCTCGGGGATAAAGAAAGGAGGCTTGATCAGTTTCCTTATATCAACCTCACCTGATGCAGCCGCATTCAGGAAATCCTTGGCATAAAGTATGCCTCTTATATCATTCAGGTCTTTACCTATAACAGGGTATCTGGAGAATTGTTCCTCCGCAATAATGGATCTGATCTCCTCAGCAGACATGCCAAGGTTTACGGTTACCATCTGGGTGGATGGCACCATGACCTCCTTTGCGGACATATCTGTGAATTCAAAGACACTGTGGATCAATTCCTGCTCTGTTGGCTCGAATACTCCCTGTTCCCCTCCCTCTCTTATTAGCATCCTGACCTCTTCCTCAGTAATATAGGCCCTCTCAGTGAAGGGCTTTCGACCAAGGGGTTTAAGAATGAGATTTGTACTGAAAGTAAGGATTCTTACAAAGAATGCGAATATCTTTGATATCATTACAATAAAGCTGGAGAGTTTCAACCCAACCCTCTCAGGATATGTAAGGGCTATCGACTTTGGTACAAGTTCACCAAAGATAAGGGAAAAGTATGTGATTATGACCGTGACTATGCCTATGGATATTGCCTCTGAAGACGCCGAGATAAAACCTATCGGTACCGTCTCAATGGCAGGTTTTATTACACCAATAGCAATGGTAGCACCTCCTATTGCGGAGGCCAGGACTCCTACAAAGGTAATCGCTATCTGGATCGTGGCAAGGAATCTATCAGGATTTTCCTTAAAGGAAAGGAGTATCTTTGCCCTTTCTATGCCTTCCTCAGCCAGTTGCTTTAACCTGCTCTTCCTTGTAGCAACGACCGCTATCTCTGCAGCAGCAAAGAGACCGTTCAGTATGATGAGCAAGGCTATGCAGAGAAGAATAAACCAATAGCTACTGTCAGTATCCATTATTAAAAATAAGGTCGGCTTTTCCCCTCATTAAGGATTTACTGTCAGTATCTTCCTGACCACCTCAGGGTAATTTGCAATAAATCTCAACTCATCATCTGTAAGGGGCTTCTGAGTATGAAGGTTTGCATACTGGACAAGCTCGAGTATCTTTCGTGCTTCTGTGTCGTCGTGGAAGTGAATACCAAGCTTATCATAGACATGTCTGAACCCCTTAATGCCACCGTATTCGCCAGTAGTAATTATTCTCCCTGTCTCTGTAAGCTCAGGCTCGCCCCTACCTACATCCTCCGGATCATAGAGTTCGTAACTTCTCCTATCCTTTAAGGCACCATCCGCATGAATTCCCGATTCATGGGCAAAGGCATTAGCGCCAACACCTGGTTGATTTATAGGTATGGGTATATTAAAGGCATAGGATGCATACTTGGCTATCCTCCACGCTTTCTTCAGGTCCACATGCTCATCAAGGGGGACCTTATCCTTCAGGCCATGGGAAAACTTCAGGGCAAGGATTGTTGAGACAAGGTCACAATTGCCCGCCCTCTCACCGTAACCATTTATGGTTGTGTTTATATAGGCATCAACCCCGCTTTCTATTGCACCCTGTGCGCCTGCAACCGAGACAGCCTCTGCCATCCCGAGGTCATTATGGCAGTGCATCTCAATAGGAAATCTCGTTGCAAGGGCAAGGGCCTTTATCCTCTCATAAATAGTTATGGGGTCATCAGCGCCAAGGGTATCGCAATATCTGAATCTATCAGCCCCTGCCTCCTTACCAGCAAGGACGAATTCTATAAGCTTATCAAGCTCTGTCCTTGAGGCATCCTCAGCATTTATGCCGAGGGTCTCCACCCCCATTTCCCTTGCGAGTTTAACAGCCTTTACGAGACCATCTATAATGTCCTTCCAGGTCTTCCTTCCCTGGAACTTCCCCCTTATCATTATCTCAGAGGTAGAGATCGATATGTTAAGGTGTTTGATCTCCGGGCAGTTCTTAAAGGTCAGTTCTATATCCTCGGGGATCGCCCTGCACCACCCCTCAAGATGTAGCCTCTTTATTGCTCCAAGCTTCACAAGCTCAAGATTTGCATTTATATAATTCACCTCATGTTTGAGGGTTGGAAAACCTATCTCACTCTGATATACCCCCATCTCATCGAGATAAAGGTTTAGCATGGTCTTTGAAAGCTTCGGAAGAAGGATCCTGGATGTCTGGACTCCATCCCTGTTAGTTACATCAATAAGAAAAACCTTGTTCATTTAGTTAGCTCTCCTCTTTAAAGGCTTTTGTCTATTATAACAGATTAATATAATGGATTTGTAAAGGGAATCACTGCTGTCCAAAATAAAGTGACAGAGGTTATTTTAATGGGCATAAGACCTCAAAGAAAACATGTCAATAGTCCATAGACCATAGACCATGGACTGTGGACTAAAAAGGTGTCGCCTTCTGTGTTTTCTCGGTCTCATGCCCATCTAACATTTATCTTGGACAGATGTGAAAGGGAATGACTATGAATTGGTGATTGGATAGATGGGT
>JBBIPQ010000083.1:0-7938 GCA_037442785.1 Nitrospirota bacterium | reverse complement strand
GACACCTCCTGCCTCACCTGCCCTTATCATATTTATATATATCCTTGGAAATACCTTAGGATGCCTTTGGAGTGCCTCTGAAAAGGAACTACCCTCCCTTATCGATCTCAGGATAGATTGAATAATATCCTTCATCTCACCCGTTTCCGATATCTCAGATAGGATATTCAGACTCCTGTCCAGAGGAAGACCAGCGCTCAGCAAGGAGGAAAGTTCTGTAGTAAAGGTTACAAGATCACCCTTAAATGACCGCAAAGAAAACCTCTTCTTCAATCCTTCAGCCTGAACAGAGACCTTCAAAGGGATGAGCCCTGAATTCTTAATCCTCTCTACAGCAGCCGTCTCGTCATTGGCCTCAATGGCGCCTTCGATTACGGTACCCTCCATGGTTGTTGCCCTGTAGGAAAAAAGGGGCATCCTACACCTCCTGGGTAACCCTGAGGACCTCGCTCAGGGTGGTAATGCCTGCCTTGACCTTATCTGCACCATCCTCAAGGAGGGTCTTCATACCATGCTTACGAGCCGTCTCCCGTAATTCATTCGCATCAGCCCTACTAAGTATCAACCTCCTTATATGATCATCAACAACGAGGAGTTCAAAGATACCCGTCCTGCCATAGTATCCAGTGAATGAACACCTTTCACATCCCCTCCCCCTATATAGATCTGCTTCAGCATCTATACCAAGTACCCTTAATTCCTCCTTATCCATATCAGATCTATCAACCTCTTTACAGTTAGGACAGATGACCCTTACTAGCCTCTGGGCAAGGATACCCCTTATGGTTGAAGAGAGCAGAAAGTTCTCAACACCCATATCTATCAGCCTTGTAATTGCACTTGGAGCATCGTTCGTATGGAGGGTGGAAAATACAAGGTGCCCTGTTAGGGCTGACTGGATAGCGATCTCTGCGGTCTCCAGGTCCCTTATCTCCCCTATCATTATTATGTCAGGGTCCTGCCTGACAATATGTCTGAGCGTATTCGCAAAATTTAGGCCTATCTGGGGCTTGACCTGTATCTGATTTACGCCCTTGAGATGATATTCTATAGGGTCCTCAACAGTTATTATCTTTTTGTCAGGTGAATTTATCTTATCAAGGGCAGCATAAAGGGTGGTGGTCTTACCGCTACCTGTTGGACCTGTAACAAGGATTATCCCATTCGGCTTCTTTATTAGCTGGTTAAACTTATCAAGGGTATCCGGAGGAAAACCAAGGAGATTCAGGTCAATCAAGATACCTTCTTTAAGGAGTATCCTCATGACAACGCTTTCACCATGGAGAACTGGTATAGTTGAAACCCTTAAGTCAATCTCCTTTTCATTCACCTTTAATTTTATCCTACCATCCTGAGGCAACCTTCTTTCGGCTATATTGAGTTTTGCCATTATCTTGATCCTCGAAACTATCGCTGCCTGAAGCTTCTTAGGGGCTGATTCGACATCGTGCAAAACTCCATCAATCCTGTATCTGACCTTGAGTTCATCCTCATAGGGCTCGATATGGATATCACTCGCCCTGCCTTCAACAGCCCTCGTAATCAGCAGATTAACGAGTTTTATTATAGGTGCCTCAGAGGCAAGGTCCTTAAGATGGCCAACATCCTCCTCCTCTTCTCGCATAAACTCTATGCCCTTTTCACTAATATCCTCTATTATCCTGTTTATATTCTGGGATTCCTGGCCATAGAATCTCGATATGTAATCCTCAATTACCCCGATGTCCGTTGTGTAAACCGAAAGCTCAGCAGACGTTGCTATCCTGAGGGCATCCCTTGCCTGCCTATCTCCAGGGTTGGCCATTACAACCTTCAGGGTATTCCCCCTTAACTCAAGGGGTATTATAAGATTCTCCTTTATAAAGCGAGATGATATGCCTTCCAGCACTAAGGGTACCTTTGGCAGGTCCTGGGGATCTAAATAGCTGAATCCTTCATTCATGATTTTTTAATTATAACATAAAGCCTGAATAAGTTTTCATGCCCGCAGAGGAATGTTAAAAAATTTTAATATTGACAAAGAGGCAGCTATAATGTAATATTTTTAAGATTTTTTGAGGGGGCGATAGGCTGCATAATGTAATAGGGCAGATCGATGTTTGATTCAAAAGAAATAGATCGAAAAATAGACGAACTTCTTTTAAAAGAACAAACACCTGAAAATCTTAATCTCATCGGGGATTTATTTCTCAAAAAAGGTGACAAAAAAAGAGCTGTAGACTACTTTATGAGGGTTGCAAAAAATACAACCATGCCGAGAAAGGCCATAGCTCTCTATAAAAAGATCCTGAGGATATCTCCTCTCGACACAGAAGCCTACGAAGCATTAATAGACCTCCTTGAGAGATCCTATAATATCCCTGAGGCCATAAAATATCTCGATCTCCTCTCTCACCTCTATCAAAACAAGGGAGAGACAATAAAATTCACAGAAACACAACGAAGGATAAGGGTTCTCAAACATGATTGGGAAAAGGTATTTCCATCAAAAGAGATCAGAACAAAAGAATCCGAGCCTGTCACATTTGAAGTGATGGAGAAGGAAGCGGGGGAAACAGATGTCACTCCAGATAAGATTATAGAGAGTACCCCTCCTAGGAGAAAAACAATATGGATAATTGCGATGTCAATCTTGATCTTGATTATCCTTTTCTCATCCTTGCTTTTATTCAGGGATAGGATGGAAAGACCGAAAGAGCATCATAGACAGATAAGGGTGCATAATTATGACGTATCAGCGTCCAGTTTAACGGAAGAATCCATTAAGACCTTACCACAGATTGATATTACTCCTGAAGATTTGAAGTCAGCAGCTCTCTATCGGATAACTATAAAGGCCTTAGAAGGTTGCATACCTCACGAGATTATAGACAAACCTTTTGAATCTATTGCATGCTTGAATTATAAGGGAATTGAGTCAAGACCTCTATATAGCCATGTTACAGAGGGGTCAAAAAGGATAGTTTATAAGTATGGGGTTTGCTCAAATAGCATTGATATTGTATTTGCAGAACTTTACACGATCTGTCCGATGTCGCACTCTTCAGGTGTAAAGATAAAAGGACTCGTTACCGAGCCTGTGTTAATATTATGGGAAAGGAGATGAATCTATTGTTAAGATTGATTATTGTATTAATTATCTTAATTCTGCCTTTATCCCTTCAAGCTAAAATCAGGGATTATATCTCCATTAAGACAGAAAAAAATATCTCTCTATCGGATTTAATTAAGTCATCCGGTTTTGAGATCGAGGACGATAGGGTGACCCCTTTCCTTGAAGACTTCTTAAGACTTAATGAGGATATCAAGAGTCTAAGAATGATTCCAAAAGGTACGACCGTCAGATTACCATCGAAATATCTGAAGAAACGCACAGGGGCAACCAGGGAAAAGGGATTTGAACCAAGACCTGAAGTTGCCAAAGATAAAGAGATTGAGGTGGTGATACGTAATATAAAGGAACTATTTGATCATCTCGGAGAATTTATATCTGTTAGTTCAGGCAAGATAATAGTATTTCCTGTAAGCGAAAAGGCATCACTATCTATAGATACAGACTATTTCCCCATGATTGAGATCTCAGGACGTCGGATGATCCTCCTCGATCTCAAAAAAACCTTACCTGATGAGATAAGGGATATTATCGAGGTCTACTGGCCTGAATATACAGTAATAAGAGGAAGGGATATGAAGGGTATAGTCAATCAGGTTCTGGATTCAATAGATTATACCTGTATTGAGGAAGGAAGGGTTGTTATCGGCGATGACATGCTTGTCGAGATAAAACCCGATTGCATAATTATGAGAAAGGGCAAGGATATAATGGATAGCGATATGATTATCCTTGGTATTACAAAAAAGGATGAATTTGGATTTCCCGATAAGTTACTGAAGTGGGCGAAGGAATCAGGAATAAACATAATTGACCTCCACATGAGAGAAAAACCTCTATTTCACAAAGAGGCGAACCTCTTTGTTTTACCTGAACATAAGGAAGGACTGATACTCGGTCTCTTAGACCATCTTGGATATAAAGTAAGTAGAGATATTGGTTTAAGTATAGCGGAGAAAAGGGAATACACACTCAATCTGCTTGCTGATATTGTCTTTAAATCAGGGAAAAGGACAAAGGTCATCGACCTGTCAGGTCTACCACAGCCAGCTATAGGTATTTTAAGAAGACACGGCATTGACATAATAAGCATAGATATAGGGGATAACAGTGGAAAGATCATTGAGGACATCCTCAACTTCTTATCACTTCCTTCGGAGAGTCATTTAGAGAAAGTCTCACAAATGATCACACCAGGAAAGGTCAAATACCGTGTCAGAACACAGGGAATAGTAGTCAAAACCAAAAAGGGTAACCTGTTGTTGTCAGACTATCACGATTCGGAACTCCTGAGAAGCCTTATAAACGAGAAAATAAGCCTTATTAAGTATAATTAATCAGAAAATCGCACATCCCTGTTCGACCTCAAGGTCAATATCAACCTGGATACATATTCTCTTAAACTTTTGACGGTGTCTTCAAAAGAGGACTCATATGGTCTGTACTCTAATGTCCTTATTTTGACCTTTAGAACTACGAATCTATCTTTATTGAAAGTGCTTGCAACCTCATTATCCGAAAGTTGGCCTGAGATATCACCAAATAATTCGTTTATATCCTTATCAGAGAGTGACATGTATTCCGCATCAGGAAACGACCTAACAACATCCTTAACGGGAAGAACTGCCTTGATCTGATTCTGCATATCAACAACCATAGCAGCCTTTTCATACCTGTCCTTATCTGAATATTTTAAGACTATGGCCTCTGCAGACATTTTCGGGGGCAACCTCTTGAGCTCATGATTAATAAGGTTAGTTATCAGGTTAAACCTATTGAGATATTCCATATCCTCTCTGGAGAGGCTTAAATTATTAAATCCTTCGCTATCCTTTCCTTTCAGGTTAATTTTCTTTGCTTCCTCATAGAGAAGATATTCGGCAATAAAATCTTCATAGAGATCGCCCTTTCTCCAGGGAATCTCCTTTATTCCTGACCTGCCAAGAGTTAGCTGAGATTTGAACATATAAGATGAAATATAGTCAGCAGAAAATCTTTCATCCCCAATTATAAGGGTTTTATAACCCCGGTCTTTAATCTTATCCTTTAATTCACCAGCAATCTTTTCGAGTTCCCTCTTTTCGCCAATCAGCCTTGATATCGCTTCATCGCTCTTCATGAGACGGGCTCTTAATTCAGCACCTTCCTTTTTGCTATTCTCTATCGATCTTTCGAGTTCCTTGATCTTCTCTATATATCGATTCGATTCAACCTGAAGGTTCTTGGCCTCCAGCTCAAATGCACGAAGTCTTGAGACCTCTGCTTTCAAGGACTCGATAGACCTGATAATCTTTTTTCTAAATCCCTTTCCTCCTCGATCTTCCCTTTTAATTCTGCTATCTTATCTGCTGCTCTTGCCAGACTATCCCTGAGGGTCTCCTTTTCCTTCAAAACCCTATCATAAAGGTCTTTGATCTTATGCAATTCTGCCAGGACATCCTCCTTTTCCCTTCCAAGTTCCTCGATACCAGCTATTAATCTCCTCTGTTCATCCTGCTGTTTCTGTATACTGGCCTTAAGATCCTCTATTTCTCTTTCTTTGTCACTCAACAGGACCTTCATTCTTTCTATATCCTGACCAGCCTCGTTCATATTCACAAGCTTATTTTTCATTTCCATCAGTTCTATATTCAACCCCTTATTCTCATCCCTGATCTTTTTGAGTTCTTCAGACTTCTCCAAGATACCTTTCTCCAGAATAGCCACCTTTTTCTCGAAATCCTCTTTATCCTTAATCAAGATTTTTATCTCATTGTCCTTTTTCTCCATCTCCCCTAATCTGTTGGCATATTCCGCTATGGCCTTTTTCCCAATCTCTATCTCTTTTTTCAACTCAGCAACCAAACTGTCCCTTTCTTCTATAACCCCCTTCAAGCTTTGTGTGCTGTCCTGCACCTTACCCTCAAGCTCCTTAATCCTTTCTTCAAGAACCTTCTTCTCCCTTATTGCTAAATCATACTCTGCTATCCTTCTTTCGTACCTCTTTTTCTCTTCATCAAGAAGGTTTCTCAGCCTGTCCCTTTCTTTTTTGATATCCTCAATTTCTTTATCAATAGTCCTGACTTCTGTCGATACCCTCCCTCCTGAGGCCGCGACTAAGGTTTTTATCCTGTCTAATTCCTTACCGGCCTGGAAACTAAAAGGACTGTTTGAAAAATCCTTCCTGAGTAGGCTAAAGACCCGCTCTGACTCTGAGAGTTTACCCATCTGCATTAAGGCCTTTCCAAGCCAAAAGAGAACAGAATCCTTCGCAGAACTATCAGGAAATTCCTTTAAAAAGGCCTCAAATTTCTCAGTGGCCTTTGCTGGTTCACAGGACAGGTAGAGGTCATAACCCTCTTGAAAGAGCTCATATTCGCTTATTGCTATCGCAGGGGTTACGACAAAAAAGGCAAGTAGTGGTATTAGGTATAAGATTAATTTACTGGTTCTCTTTTTTGAATACAGGTTTAACATTAAAATTTTAGGGGTTTTTACCTTCTACATTCTGAGGTCCTGAGTAGTTGTGTCCTTGATAAATAAACTAATAACAGATAAGATGATCCATTAAGGCTTCGAAACAGTAACAACAATGGAATTCTTTACCTTAGCCACATCGAACAAAACCTTCTGTGGTATCAATTGAAGGCTAATAACTGCACCATTCTGAACAGCCCTGTCCTCTTCAAGAACAACATCTCTTATAAACCTTGATTTAAATCTGAAGCTTCTGTTTGTGTTTATACTGGCCGGATTAATCCTCAACTCCAGCCACTGGCTACCACTCTTAGAGACTATTTCTTCTTTAATGGATACATCTCCATCAAGATGTGATGTGGTTATTACGAGCATAGCCTTATCCTTGGACTCAATTATGGCCACATTGTTTATGCTTGTCAATTTAGAAGTTCCAATATCCTTTGGAGGTCTTGGTTCTAATCTCTTAGTCTCTTTCTTCACCACTTTATCCTCTTTTATAACCATTTCCACAGGAGGTTCTTTTTTGATATCCTTCAGAACTTCTTTCTTAACCTCTTCAGGTGGAGGAGGCTCCTTCCTGATCTCTTTCATAATCTCTTTTTTTGACTCTGGCAAGGGTCGTTCATCAGGAGGTGCCTTTATCTCCTCTATTTTTACCTTTTCAACCCTTTCTCTCCTTAAAGGAGTCGCTGATATAGAAAATGACTCTGCCCTGTCGTAAACAACTTCCACAACAGCCACACCATCCTTGAATTCTGCTGGAGAGATAATGGATGGAGTAATATTGCCTTTACCTGATGGTGTAAGGAGGACCTCAGTGCCAGTCAGATTATAGTTCTTGATAATGTTTTTAAATCTATCATAGGCCTCAATCTTTAGCTTAAAGGGCTGTCCTGCTACAGCAGATTCAGGGGTAATGACAACAAAATGGTCAATATTAGCTGGATTCACCTTAATCGGTCCGCTCTTTCCTTCCTGTCCTTTATTGTATTCCTTGACCACTACAACCATTTCCTCAGCCTTATCGTAAGTCACCTTCAGGTTTGCCTCATGACCATTGAAGCTGGAAGCCTGGAGGAAGGATGGTTCAATCTTTGCGCTTCCCGTTGATTGAAGCACTATGCCATTTCATGTTGTAGCATAATTAGTTAGGGGATTACCAAAGGCATCATATGCAGAAATCGTTAATTCGAAAGGCTCACCTGCTATAACCTCTTTAGGAGAGAGAACCCTGAAGTAACTGAGGGAAGCAGGAACAATCGTGATAGCCTTACTTACACCCTTACTTCCTGTCGTAGTCTCATGAACCTCTACAAGAGCATCTCCTGTTTTCTCGGATACAAGTGTAACAGCAGCTGCACCTTTTT
>JBBIPQ010000082.1:0-8125 GCA_037442785.1 Nitrospirota bacterium | reverse complement strand
GGAGGCAGGGAACAGACTCCTTTAAGGGTTCAATGACCCAGGTGATATGCAGTTCTCCTGCCTGTCCATCTTTAACGGGTAAAACCCGTTTGTATAAATTTTATAACACATATTCTTAGTAGGAGGTTTAATATGAAGGTTTTTGGTGCTTTTAGATCATGTATTCCTGTGCTGATTTTTCTGGCAGTTACACTTATCTTTTCGGTTCAGGCATGGTCGCAGGATGGTTCCACTGGCTCCATTAAGATTGGATATGTTGACCTCAGGCTCGCCCTCAATGAGTCTGAGGCAGGCAAAAAGGCAAAGACGGATCTTGAATCATTGATAAAGATCAAGCAGGCTGCTATTGATGAAAAGGGAAAGGCCATTGATAAGCTAAAGGGAGATCTTGAGAAACAGGCCTCAGTCCTTTCCGAGGAGGCGAGAAAGTCAAAGGAAGAGGAGATAGAGAGAAACATAAGGGAATACCAGAGACTGGTTCAGGATTCTCAGGCTGAGGTCAAGAAGAAGGAGTCAGAGTTGACAGGCTCTATCCTCAAGGAACTCAGGGAGATAATCGATAAGATAGGCAAGGAGGAAAACTATACCCTTATCCTTGAGAATGTAGAGGGGCTTATCCTCTACTCCAAAAAGGACATAGATCTTACAGAAAAGGTTATAAAGACCTATAACGAGACAAAGGCAAAGAAAAAATAGTTGAAGATCAGGGAGATCGCAGAGATAGTATCAGGGGAGATCCTTGGAGACCCTGATATCGATATAAAGGGTGTTTCCGGTGTGACCGATGCAGGAGAGGGAGATATAACCTTTCTTGGTGACAGAAGGTATCTTAAGGATTGTCTCCATAGCAAGGCATCCTGTGTGATTGTAAAGGACTTTATTAAGGATCTTAGAAAGACCCAGATAAAGGTGAAAAACCCTTATTATGCCTTTGCTATCCTTCTTAAGCATTTTCATCCAAGGGAGGAGGAGTTCAGGGGAATAAGCCCTCAGGCCTTTATCTCTGAAAAGGCAAGGATAGGCAATGATGTGACCATTTATCCTTTTGTCTTTGTCTCTGAGGATGTGGAGATCGGGGATAACACGATTGTTTATCCCTTTGTTTATATAGGAAGAAGATCCCTTATAGGTTCGTCTTGCCTTATCTATTCTAATGTCACTATAAGGGAAGGGGTAAGGATCGGAAACGGTGTAACGATACATGCTGGTTCTGTAATAGGTTCAGATGGTTTCGGTTATGTCTTTGAGGGGGGAAGGCATTATAAGATACCACAGGTGGGTGGCGTTGTTATTGAGGATGATGTAGAGATAGGCGCTAATGTTACGATAGATAGGGCTACAACAGGTAACACCATAATCGGCAGAGGCACCAAGATAGATAATCTTGTTCAGATAGGACATAATGTGAGGATTGGTCAGGACTCGATCATAGTTGCTCAGGTCGGCATAGGTGGCAGCACCACCATAGGACGGAATGTGGTGCTCGGAGGTCAGGCAGGAGTAAGTGATCATGCTATATTAGAGGATGGAACGATGATAGGTGCCCAGTCCGGTGTTATGGGTCATCTGAGGAGCGGGGTTTACTCAGGTTATCCTGTGATACCCCACAGGGATTGGTTAAAGGCTGTTGCACTATTTTCAAGGCTACCAGAGATATTTAAGAGGGTAAAAGAGATAGAGGATAGGTTGAAGAATCATGAATAGAAAAGCCAGAGAGGTGATGAGATGATTGATATCAAGGAGATTCAAAATATCCTGCCACATCGTTATCCCTTCTTGCTCGTTGACAGGATCGTGGAGATCGATCCAGGGAAAAGGGCTGTAGGGATAAAAAATGTTACTGTTAACGAGCCCTTCTTTGTTGGTCATTTTCCGGGCAACCCCATAATGCCTGGAGTGCTTATTGTGGAGGCAATGGCTCAGGTAGCGGGTATACTTGCGTTTAAGTCAGGGATACAGGGTGATACCGTGTATTTCATGAGCATCGAAAAGGCAAAATTCCGAAAACCTGTCCTTCCAGGAGATCAGTTAAAACTTGATATAACAACCCTTCATTCAAGAGGAAATGTATGGAGATTCTCTGGAAACGCTATAGTGGATGAGAAGGTTGCTGCCGAGGCTGAATTTACCGCCATGGTTATAAAGAGGGAAGGATAGATGGGAATAGAGATACATCCTACCGCTATTGTTGATAGTGAAGTTGAGATCGAGGAAGGTGCTGTTATTGGTCCCTATTGCATCATTGGTAAGGGAGCCAGGATAAAAAAGGGTGCGAAACTCATCTCAAATATCATACTGGAAGGAAGGACAGAGATAGGAGAGGGCACAACAGTTTATCCCTTTACGAGCATCGGTCTACCTCCTCAAGACCTCAAGTACAGGGGTGAGGAAACAGGAGTTATTATAGGGAAGAATAACATCATAAGGGAATATGTAACTATCCATAGGGCATCTGTTGGTGGAGATGGGTTTACGGTCATAGGGGATAACAATTTTCTTATGGCCTATGTCCACATTGCCCACGACTGCAAGATAGGGAATGGCGTTATAATGGCAAATGCAGCAACCCTTGCAGGCCATGTAAAGGTTGAGGACCATGCTGTAATCGGCGGGCTTGTGGCGATACATCAGTATACAAGGGTTGGGGCATATGCAATGGTGGGAGGATTCAGCGGCATAGGACAGGACATCCCTCCCTATACGGTTGCATCAGGTGCAAGGGCAAGGCTATTTGGCCTTAATACTATCGGGTTAAAGAGGCATGGTTTCTCGGATGAAACCATATCAGAACTGAAAAAGGCATATAAGATCCTCTTCAGAGAGAAAAGGACCTTAAAGGATGCGATTAAGAAGGTTCAAGAGGAACTTCCCTATTCCGAGGAGATAAGGCATCTAATAGGGTTTATTGAAGAGAACAAAAGGGGCATCTGCAGGTGAAGGTCCTCGGGGTTATATCAGGCATGGGAGAACTCCCGAAGGTCATATCCCTTGAGGCCAGATCAAAGGGTTATCGTGTCGTGGCTATTGCCCTCGAACCCCTTGCAGACCGGACAATATCAAACTATGCTGATGAAATAAGGACCGTTAATATCGGTAAGCTTGGGGAGATCATTGATACCCTTAAAAAGGCTGGTGCAAGGGATGTGGTAATGGCTGGTAAGGTCCCCAAATCCCTTTTGTATAAGAGTAAGATAACCCCTGATCTGAGGGCAATCAAGCTCCTCTTCACACTAAAGGACAGAAGGGATGACGCAATACTTCTTGCCATAACAAAGGAACTCGAAGGGGAGGGAATCCATGTCCTTAATACAACAGATTTCTGTTCGTCCCTTCTAACACCAGAAGGTGTCCTTACAGAGGAAGAACCTTCAAGGGAGGAATGGAAGGATATCCGATTCGGCTGGGATATTGCCAGGGAGATGGGGAGACTCGATATAGGACAGACAGTGGTTGTGAAAAACCAGGCTGTTATGGCTGTTGAGGCTATTGAAGGAACTGATGAGGCTATAAAAAGGGGAGGCTATTATGCTGGGGATGGGGCAGTAGTTGTTAAGGTCAGCAAGCCTGATCAGGATATGAGGTTTGATGTACCTGTTGCAGGGATGAATACATTAAAGGCAATGATAGATGCGAGGGCAAGGGTCCTGGCCCTTGAGGCCGAAAAGACCATCCTTCTTCAGAGAGAACAGCTTATCAGGGATGCAAATGAGGCTGGAATTACCGTTGTCGGATATAAGGGTTGATTTAGTAGATGGAAAGATATAAAATTATAAGCTAAACCAGAAAGGTTCAAAAGGTTTCCAGCGAGCAAGAAGGCTAACTGGAAGCGATATGGAGGTGTTAAATGTTTATTGATATTGCAAATGCCATGGGGGCTCCACCAGCAGGGCAACAAGGAGGAGGGCCTTTAGGTGTCCTTACGAGCCTTTTCCCTTTAATACTGATATTCGTGATATTCTACTTTCTCCTTATCAGACCACAGCAGAAAAGGGCAAAGGAACACAAGCAGATGCTTGATAATCTGAAAAAGGGTGATAAGGTTATTACCTCTGGCGGTATTTATGGAGTTATCGAAAGTGTCGGAACTAATACAGTCACGCTGAAGATTGCAGAGAATGTGAAGGTTAAATTTGGAAAGGGATATATTGCGGCACTCAGACCCCCGTCAGAGGAGGATTAACAGGGATATTAGCATTCTGAGAGGTGCAGAGATTGAGGGGGGTCCTCAAAAGGCAAATATTTTCGATATTAGCAGACTCTATAGTAACGAGAGGGCAAGGCTTTATATAGAGGCTGCTGATAAGTACCTTGAGATCATTGGATACACCGAACATGGTTTCAGACACTGCGAGATAGTCTCAAGGACCGCCTATAATATCCTTAAGAGACTTGATTATGGAGAGGATACTGCCCTGATTGGTGCGGCTTCTGGATTTCTCCACGATATAGGGAATATGCTTGGCAGGAGCAATCACCACAGGATGGGAGCGATCCTTGCCAAAGAGATCCTGGAGGAGATAGGATTTGGCTTGAAGGATATTATCAGTGTAATGAGGGCTATCATAATGCATGAGGAGGATGAAGGGGTCGTGCCTGATGAGATAGCTGGGGCATTAATAATCGCTGATAAGGCGGATGTGCATAGAAGCAGAGTTAGAAACCCTTCGTTACTATCAGAGGATATTCACGATAGGGTCAACTATGCAGTTACAGAGTCGGAACTAATGGTTGAGGGTAATAGCAGGGTCATCACCCTGAGTCTCACCATCGATACAAGGATATCTCAGGTTATCGAGTATTTTGAGATATTCTTGAATAGGATGATGGCATGCAGAAGGGCTGCAAAATCCTTGAGGGCAGAATTTAATCTGTTTATAAATAATATTAGGATGGCTTAGGAGGTTCATGAGGGAATGAAGAAGAAGGTGCTCTGGAGATTCATAATCATAGGTTTTACGGTGTTGCTGTCAATTATATTCTTTCTTCCAAATACTCCAATCTTTAAGTATATGCCTGAGTGGTGGAAAAAGAATATGCCCAGTAAGGGTATAACCCTTGGCCTTGACCTTCAGGGAGGGGTTCATCTTGTCTTTGAGGTTGAGGGTGACAGGGCGGTTGAAACAACGACGGAGAGGATCGCCCAGTCCATAAAGGATTCATTAGCCAAGAAGAAGCTAAACGCAGAGGTAACAAGGGATGGACTGCTTATAAAGGTTACACCTAATACAATGGATATTAGAAAGGCAATCGAATCTGATTATCCAGTGCTTGTGGCTACAGAGACAGGCGCAGCGATTGTGTTTAAGCTCTCCGATAAAGAGGCAACAAGGATAAAAGACAATGCAACTGACCAGGCCCTCGAGACGATCCGAAACAGGATAGACCAGTTCGGTGTTGCAGAGCCAACGATTCACAGACAGGCAGAAAATGAGATAGTGGTACAGCTTCCTGGCATAAAGGACCCGAAGAGGGCGATCGAGATAATCGGTAAGACTGCCCAGCTTGAGTTTAAACTGGTTGATGATGTATCCCCTGTTGCCGCAGAAATACCTGCTGTAATAAAGCCCGATGAAGAAGAGGCATTGTTGAAGAGGTTTGCTGATAAACTTCCCCCTGACGATGAGATACTCTTTGAAAGGGTTGTTAACAGAGAGACAGGAGAGGTTACCAAGAGGCCGATTCTTCTCAAAAAACAGGCATTGCTCACAGGGGATTATCTTACAGAGGCAAAGGTCAACATTGATCAGAGGTTCAATGAGCCTTATGTATCCATCACATTCAATGCAGCAGGTGCAAAGCTCTTCGAGGACATAACCGCTGCTAATGTGAAGAAGAGGCTCGCAATCATACTGGATGGGAATGTCTATTCAGCCCCTGTTATTCAGGAGAGGATCGCTGGTGGAAATGCCCAGATCACAGGCAGATTCTCAATGGAGGAGGCAATGGATCTTGCTATAGTACTGAGGGCGGGTGCCCTTCCAGCCCCCCTTAAGATGCTTCAGAATGTCACGGTTGGCCCATCCCTTGGAAGGGATTCAATCGAGGCTGGTAAGAGGGCAGGCATAATAGGGGCGCTCGTTGTAATTGCCTTTATGGTTTTCTATTACAGGCTTTCGGGCCTTGTAGCTGACTTCGCCCTTATATTGAATATCATACTTCTTCTGGGTGCTATGGCATCCCTTAATGCAACCCTGACGCTTCCAGGTATTGCTGGAATCATACTTGCTGTGGGAATGGCTGTTGACTCCAATGTCCTCATGTTTGAGAGGATGAGGGAGGAGATAAGGGCTGGCAAGACACCGAGGGCAGCGGTTGATTCAGGCTACGATAAGGCTTTCTGGACGATCTTTGATTCCCATGTGACTACACTGATCACAGCAGCGGTGTTGTTTCAGTTTGGTACAGGTCCTATTAAGGGATTTGCTGTTACCTTGAGTCTTGGTGTAGCTATAAATCTCTTTACTGCCCTCGTAGGCACCAAATCTGTCTTTGATCTTATAAACAGCAGAAAGGAGGTCAAGAAACTCAGCATATGATAGAGCTCATAAAGAAACCTAACATAGATTTTATGGGAAAGAGGTTTTTTGCCTTTGGAATCTCAGGGATACTTATCCTCCTTGGTATAGTGGCGATTGTCCAGATATGGAGGGGTGCTGCAAACCTTGGGATAGACTTTGCTGGCGGAACAGCAGTCCAGGTTAAGTTTCAAAGGACTGTTCCATTACAGGATATAAGGGTGGCTCTTGAAGGAGCGAACATCAGGGACTTTGATCTTCAGGACCTACCAGCAGAAAACAAGGTATTGATAAGGATAAAAAAGAGCTCAGAGACGATCGGAACTTTGTCGGACAGGATCATATCAGTCCTCTCCCAAAGATTCTCTGAAGGTAAGCCTGTTATTGACTCCACAACAGAGATAGGTCCAAAGGTTGGTAATAGGCTCAGGAATGATGCCCTTGTAGCGATCGGGGTTGCAACCATAGGCATACTCATATACATAGCCTTCAGGTTCCAATTCAGGTTTGCTGTTGGGGCAACAATAGCGACATTTCATGATGTCCTTGCAGTTTTGGGGATATTCTATCTGCTCGGTAAGGAGATAAACCTTATACTCGTTAGCGCCCTTCTAACAATAGCGGGTTATTCCTTAACAGACACAGTCGTCGTCTTTGACAGGATAAGGGAAAACCTAAGGAAAGGATACAAGGAAAAGATAGAATCGGTCATAAATACGAGTATAAATGAGGTCCTTTCAAGGACCATAATCGTATCCCTGACAACTCTCTTTACGGCTATAGCCCTCTTCCTTTTTGGTGGTGAGGTGATCCATGACTTTTCCTTTGCCATTATCCTTGGTATCATTGTTGGCACATATTCATCCATCTTTGTTGCCTCTCCCGTGGTTCTCCTGTGGAAAAGTAAAAAACCCCTTATAAAGAAATAAAGGCTACCGTGAACAGACGGTGGCTCATAAACAGGACAAATCGAGAGTACCTTGATTACCTTTCGAGGGCAGTATCCATATCCCCTGTCCTTGCCCAGATACTGATAAACAGGGGGATAAAGACTCCTAAGGATGCCATTGATTTCTTGAGGCCAGGAATCACAGGTCTATCAGACCCCTTTGAAATCCCTGATATGGCAAAGGCGGTTATCAGGATAAAGGAGGCGATTCATAATCAAGAAGGCGTGCTTGTTCATGGGGACTACGATGTTGATGGTCTTACAGGCACAGCCATTTTAGTTGAGGCCCTCAGAAAGACAGGCCTAAATGTCCACTATTTTATCCCTGACAGATTTAGCCATGGTTATGGTTTCAATATTGCCTCTATAGAGATGGCAAAAAAACTTGGTCTTACCCTGATAATAACTGTTGACTGTGGCATTACCTCCATTGATGTGGCAACCCATGCGAGAAGGCAAGGGGTTGATGTGATAATCACTGATCATCATGAACCTATGAAAGAACTTCCCCAGGCAGTGGCTGTCCTGAATCCAAAACTCTCAAGCAGTGACTCAGGACTTTCTGGGGCTGGTGTGGCCCTTAAACTCGTTCATGCCCTTGCCATGGATAAGGATATCCCGATTACAGAGGATGATATCTGGCCCCTGTTTGACCTTGCTG
>JBBIPQ010000081.1:0-8412 GCA_037442785.1 Nitrospirota bacterium | reverse complement strand
CGGCATAAAACAAGGGACAGGTGCGCCCATTTTTGCTGTTTTCAGCCGCAAAGGAAGGCATAGTAAGCTCAATATCGGCTTCCCCAAAGTAATTTCTGATCGAATTGGCCATCGTCATGACAAAATATCCTTGTTTTCCGATCTCAACATCAAATATAATTGTTTACACAGTGCTTATTGCTGGATTTGGGAATATCTTATTCGATGTGGATTATGTGGCTGATGAACTTTTGAAGATAAGAAATGATTGAGGACATTGGAAAGGTTATAAGGTGTCACCGTGACAAGAAGTAATACATGCCAGTAATTGCAGAGGTCATATAAGTAGATGTCGTTGCTTGAGATCAAAGGACTCACCTTCCGTGCAGGCGATAAAAAAAGCCTGCCCTTTATAATAGGACATTGTCATCTATACCTTGCCAGTCGGCTTTTTACAGGTCATAGTGAGAACACATGGATGTCTGATATAGAACATGTGGCATCTTATTTGCTAAACTAGAGTCAGCCATGAGAACATTTCTTTCCTCCGACTGCAACATTATCCTTAACTCAATTGTTGAAGGTGCCATAGCAGGCGGCGCTGACAGAAAGCTCTATTTTCTTAATAAGGCAGGACAGGAAATTCTCGGATACTCCAGTGAAGAAATTGTGGACCAACCGTGCAGTATGATATGCGTAGGTCTCGAATGCGACAGGGAATGTCCTCTCCTGCTGGCGGGAAGAATCGGACGGGCGACAAACTTTGAAATGAAGTTCAGGACAAAGGACGGGAAGATTATACCGGTGAGCGTTAACCTCGGGGTCATGCGGGACAGCGATGGTAATGCAATTGGAGGCGTGGGCATTTTCAGGGATGTGTCCATCATCAAGGACATATCAAAAGACCTCGGACTTGATTTCTCCCTGAAGCAGCTTATCGGCAAATCAAAGGCAATAGCTGACCTCAGGCAGCTTATACTCGAAGTGGCCCCTACCAATGTCAGCGTCCTGATAAGGGGTGAAAGTGGAACAGGGAAGGAACTCGCTGCCAATATCATACATTACAACAGCCTCAGGCGCGACAGGGTGCTCATTAAGGTCAACTGCGCCGCGTTGTCCGAAACCCTGCTTGAAAGTGAACTTTTCGGCCATGTAAAGGGGGCATTCACAGGAGCCCTATCAGACAGAAAAGGGAGGTTTGAGCTCGCAGACGGCGGCACCATCTTCCTTGATGAGATCGGAGATATGTCCCCCAAACTTCAGGTAAAACTGCTCAGGGTGCTTCAGGAGGGAGAGTTTGAGAGGGTGGGCAGTTCAAAGACACTTAAGGTTAATGTCAGAATTATCGCGGCAACAAACAGGAATCTGGATGAGATGGTAAGAGACAATCGTTTCAGGCTTGACCTCTATTACAGGTTAAATGTATTTCCCATCAATATTCCGCCGCTCAGGGAGCGAAAGGAAGATATTCCGCTTTTGATCTCATATATTATCAACAAATTAAGAAGCGAAATGGGGAAGGATATAACCGGCGTCTCAAAAGAAGCCCTGGACTTCTTAATAGATTATGATTATCCCGGCAACATAAGGGAGCTTGAAAATATACTTGAACACGCCTTTGTCAGATGTCATGGGAGAACAATTCTCCCTTCGCACCTTCCCTTTGATGATACATGCATTATTGCAAAGAACCTGTTGAGGGATATCCGGAAAAATTCAGGCACCGCCATGGAAACAGTGGAGAAAGAATTAATATTGAATGCGATAAAACAGACGAATTATCACCTTAATAAGGCGGCCAGGGTCCTCGGTATAGGCAGGGCCACGCTCTGGCGTAAAATGAAGAAATACGGAATTAAACTGTGAAAAGCTGCGTCGGGCGTTTCAACTGAAAACAATTGTATCATATTGAAAACCCCATCCTGGAATCTCTTATAGAGATGCCATAGCAGATTGCC
Organism: Nitrospirota bacterium; assembly: GCA_037442785.1. Lineage (GTDB taxonomy): Bacteria > Nitrospirota > Thermodesulfovibrionia > Thermodesulfovibrionales > UBA9159 > JBBIPQ01. Next base: position 6,475 of record JBBIPQ010000081.1, on the reverse strand, counting down.
TCTCTTTGCTAAATATCATTACATTATTAAGTTAAAAGACTCTCGCTTGCCATCGAACCCTCTGAAAATATCGACAACATCCTCCCCATCCGGCATAACCTTATCAAACTGAAAAGATTACAGAAAGTAAACTTGTCATTTTTTTGGGGATTTTAATCCGGCATGTTAATTGCCTTCATATATTTCAAAATTTAAAAAAGGAGGTATTTTCAATGAAGAAAAGTCTTAAATGGATGTTAAGCGCCGGCTTATCCTTATCACTATTCGTGAGCTTTATGGTCCCGGGTTTCATTGCTATGGCAGAGGCCGAAGACGCGGCTCTCCTCGCAAAGGGGAAAGAGCTTTTTGAAAGGAAGGCGCCTAATGGCAGGAGCTGCGCAGGCTGCCACGTCAATGGGAAACTCCTTGAGAACACCGCCAACAAGAAGGTGTGGGTTCTTATGGGTGTTAAGTTCAAGAGGATTGAAGACGTCATAAACCTCTGCACGGAGAATCCCATGGGTCTCAATTCAAAGAAGCATGCGAACGATTCGCAGGAGATGAAAGCGCTCAAGGCGTATGTCTTTTCTTTTACTAAGAATAAGTAGGAGGAACGGATGGGAATAAGTAATAACAATTTATCCAGGAGGGATTTTCTGAAAGGTTCCGGCGCAGGCGCCGCAGCCGTTGTCCTGTCAGGTCTCTTTGAAGATAAGGTCTATGCAAAGGACAGCAATATCCTCACCGAGATTAAGCGGGAACCGAAGGCAGTCGAACTTAGGCACGGTTTCTGTAAGAATGTCTGTCATCTGGCGTGCGCAAGGCTCACAACAGTAAGGGACGGAAGGGTCATAAATATTGAGGGAGACAAGGACGGGCTCATCAACGAGGGCCGTCTCTGTGCAAAAGGCAAGTCTGTTGTGAAAGACCTCTATGCCCCGAACCGCATCCTTTTCCCCCTGAAGCGAGAACGGGGGCAGAAAAGCTTCAGGAGGATAGGCTGGGAGCAGGCAATAGCTGAGATATCCGCAAAACTTCGTGAAATCAGGAGCGAATGGGACGGAAAACCCATTCACCATTGCACGCCGCAGCAATATCGGCGGCTATTATGGTATGAATCGCCCAACGGCGATGGAGGGGTTGCGGTTGATCTTTTGCACCGCCTTGGAAGGACATTCCCAGCCTCTCTTCATTACAGCGGGTGTGCGGGCTGCTTTGGAAACTGGTGGCGCGCGGGCCTTGCCACAGTCGGCTCCATCACGCGGCAGGACCCTATGATGGACATTATAAACTCTAAATTCATTCTCAACATAGGGTACAACCTTGCCGAGACAGCCACAAATTATCTTATCTGGATAAACAGGGCAAGGGAAAAAGGGGCGAAGGTTGTCTATCTGGATGTCAGAAGGACCCCGACCGCGGATCAGGCTGATGAGTTTATTCCCATAAGACCCGGCGCCGACGGAGCATTTATCCTCGGACTGCTTTATGTCCTTCTCATTGAAAACAAATGGGGTTATAAGGATATTTACAAGACAGTGGAAAAAGCGGAATGGGACAAATTCGTAAACGAAGAAGTGAAGAAATACCCTCCTGAAGAAGCCGAAAAACTCACATGGATACCTGCTGAAACAATCCGGAGGCTCGCAAAGGAGATACATGCCGCCGGCAGGCAGTTTGCCCAGATAGACGGCACGCATGGCTGCACCGCCTCAAACGGGTTTATGACCGGCCGGTTATACTGCATGCTCAACATTGCATTGGGGGCCTATGCTGTTCCGGGAGGAGGCGAATACTCCCCAAAACCGACAGAGATAGCTACTATAAAACTCCCTGTGGCAGGCGATCTGCTCCATCCAAAGGCAGTGAGGTTCAAGTGGCCCATGCCGGCGTGGGCAGGGGATATCTATGACTGGCATGCAGGATTTACTACTGAAAACCACTATCCCGAGGTGGCTGCCGATGACATAAAGGCAATTATGGTTTTAGCCGGTAACCCGCTGGTCAAGGCTGCTGACAGCACATCTCACAGAAAGATGTGGGACCATATCAGGAGCAAACCCGACTCCATGATCGTCATAGGCACGAATGTCTGGAAAGAGGAATGCGAATATGCCGATTACATACTCCCGACCGCAGTTGATCTGGAGAAAGACGCAGACGACCTTAACTGCCAGGCGAACCGGTTTCTTGAGGTAAAGGAAGCTGAGGTGGAGCCTCTCGGCGAGGCAAAACCTGATATTTGGATATGGAACGAGATATTAAAGCGGGTATACGGAGAAGAGACTATGTTCCGGCAGGTGGCAGATGAAAATCACCGTGCAAAGCTTGAGGAGATGGCCCGGGAAGGAAGAAGCGCCCAGGAGATACTGGCTTACGCGCGCGCTAACAATCTGAAGGAGGTATACGGAAATCTTGAGATAATCCACCACGACACGATCAAAAAAATAGGGCGTGAGCATGGTTATGACTTCGATAACCACTACAGGACATGGCCCGCAAATATATTTGACCAGGGACATCATGCCATTTTTCAGTATCAGGTTTCAATGTCAGCGCTGGCATACCCCATGCCGGAAGGCACAGAAAAATATAACCCGTGGTCAGGGGTCAGCATAAAGGTGATAAAAGAAAAAAAGGGCATTTTCTGGCCCTTCCCTCTCGCAATGCTGGAAGTAGACCCTTCATTCAGGGGCATAATGAAAAACTTCAAGAACATGAACCCGATGGATGACAGCCCCTCATACTGGACGCCAGACTATTTCTATAACAATATCAATGGCAAATGGGTGCTGGAGCCGTGGACACAGGGAAAGGCAAAGATAGACCTGAAGGGGGCATGGAAGAAGGCGGGTATCCCGAAGTGGACCGACGTCGTGGAATTCACAAAGGACAGATCTCCCAAGATTGACTGGTCGGAGCCGTATCCTCTTTTGATGATCACCGGCAAGATGGGGCACATGATGCAGTGGAGCGGGCGGTTTAATCCGATGACAGGGGCGCTTCAGGGACCGAGGGTGCTCATCAATCCTGCCACGGCAAAACATCTCGGCGTAAAGGATGAAGGACTCGTAAAGGTGACCACGCCGAGGGGGAGCATCGTCTGGAAGGCAAGGATCACCGAGACCGTCCCTGAGAAAGTAATATTCGTGCCTGCCCATACAGGGCCTAAGTCGGGTGTGAAGTCTTATGCCGTGGAGTCCGTCAATATGCTTACCAACCGGAAGGACTCCGATCCATATACCGGTTTTCCGGCCTACAGCCTGGCTGTGTGCAAAGTCGAGCCTGCAAAGGAGGTGGCTTAATGGAGAAGGCATTTCTTATTGATGTTGACAGATGCACGGGGTGTCACTCGTGCACCGCGGCTTGCATGCTTGAACATGACCTTCCCGAAGGTCAGTTCTGGACAAAGATAGAGTCCTACGAAAAAGGTAAATTCCCTGGAGCCAGAACCTTTCATATCCCCACAAAGCGCTGCATGCACTGCAAGGAACCGGGGTGTATGAAGGTTTGCTCCACGGGAGCTATACACAAATACGAATGGGGGACAGTGGAGATTAACCAGGCTAAGTGCAACGGCTGCGGTTACTGTATAGAAGGCTGTCCTTATAATGTCCCTCAGATGGACAAAAAGACCAACAGGGCCGTCAAATGCAACATGTGCGTAGACACCAGGATGATTGAGAAAGGCGAGGATCCCGCATGCGCAAAGACCTGTACCATGGGGGCCATCCGTTTTGGAGACAGAGATGAGCTACTGGCAAAGGCAAAAGAGTATAAACATATTTATGGTGAAAAAGGCCTCGGAGGCGCGCACCTCTTTTATGTCTCAAACATTACCCCGATTCCTGACCTTGGCTTGCCTTCAAGCCCCGCCGTTCCGGTCAGCGTTACTCTCTGGAAAGAGCCTGTGAGATATCTGGGCTGGCTGGGGTTTTTGGGCGCATTAGCAGCCTCTGGATACCAGTATATTACCTGGAGGCGCAGGCAGATTGAAGGAGGAAAAGATGAACGAAAAGAAAAATAACGATACACGCATCAGGATTCAGCGGTTCAGCACAATGCAGATCTACCTGCATCGTTATGCCATGTATTTTGTGCTGGGTCTGATAATTACGGCATTGCCTGTTTTGCACAGGGAAATATTCTCGTGGGTAGCTTACATCTTTGGTGGTCCTGCAAATATATTTTCCTCCCAGAAAGACATAGTCTGGCAGGGGGTGAATGTAGCGCGGCTCATTCACAGAATATTAGGTGTAGGTCTCATTGTCCTTTCGGTCATATTCGTTTTCTGGGCGCTATTTTTCACAGACCGCAGGTGGGAGATCATCAGACCCAGGGCCAGCCTCGGAAAGGTTTACAACTACTACATCAGGGGCATCCATGAGAGATTCGGAAAGTACAACCCGGGTCAGTCTTTTATGTTCAAGCTCGTGATGGTCTATATAGTGCTGGCAGTCATCTCCGGCATTATCATGTGGTTCAGAGGCTACTTCCCGCTTTCTGTCGTCCGTTTTGCCCACCTTCTGCATGTAATAGCATTCTTCATTGCCATTGCAGAGCTTGTTGTCCATGTGTATTTCGGCATCATATTCCCGCCAAACAGAAAGGGGGCGATAGCCATGTTCGGCGATGGATATATGCCGGCGGATTTCGCTAAAGAACACCACGAAGGCTGGTATGAGGAGGTGATGAAAAAATGAGACCCGGATACTATCTGCCGTCTCCTGAATTCCACTATTTCCTATCCAACCTGCTGATTTCGGGGCCGTCCAGAGAATTTGTATCTGATCTGTATAATGACAACTTTCCTCCATTTCCAGACTTTTTCCATGGGAATGATGACCTGAGAGAAGGGCACGGACTGCTGATTACACTCAATGTCCGCTTTGAAAAGGAAAACGCTTTTTATCAGGCATTACAGGACGAATTCACTCGGCTGTTCCTTGCCCCTGTTAAGGTGTATCCATATCAATCAGTATATCTCGACACAATCAACATCGGAGGAATTCAAATGAGCGGGCTTATGATGGGCGAGTCTGCGGAGCGTGTCAGAGTTTTTTACTCTGAATATGGGTTCAGCAAGACCGTAAACCTGCCCGATGACCATATATCCTTTGAACTGGCCTTTCTGGGGCGGCTTCACTCCCTGTATGAAGACACTGGGGATGGCGAGTATCTGGTTGCTGCCAAGAAATTCATCGAGGAACATCTTATCAGATGGGTTCCAAGGTTTTGCGATGACCTCTATGATACGGCAGACCTCTTTAAGCCTGTGGCTAAGATACTAAAAGGCCTGGTGCTTTACGAATATGAGGTTTTAATGTTGGAAATAAGGGCAGACAAAATCTTTTCAACGGCAAGATGTAATGCTGATAAATGATAGAGGAGGAGGGCAGAACATGCCTCGGCATAATTGCACAGATTGTCACGGGAAGGATTTTCTTGACAGTAAATAAATCATTAAGGAGGTAAGCAGGCATGAAACAGAAAGAACAATTAATTGCAGTCGTAATGGTTATGATGCTGGCAGTTGCGCTTTTATGTATGATTCCATCTGTTCTGTATGCAAACACCGGCATGGAGAACCTCTCTTACGGCGCAAAGAGCGCAGGCATGGGAGGAACATCAATAGCAACAGGTGACGACACTACCGTTATGAACACCAACCCTGCGGCCATATCGAAGGTGGATAATGGCAGGGTGGACCTGAACCTTGAAATGATGTTTCCATTCTTTTCCTTCGAGAACAAGGACGCCATGGGCTCAAACACTCTTAATGACACAGATGGAGAGCATCCCATATACCTGATTCCGTCAGCAGGTTTCGTTTACCACAAAAAAGACAGCCCGTGGTTTTTCGGTATAGGTATGTATAATGAAGGCGGAACGGGGACCGATTATGGCGTCCTTAAGGTTGACAACCGTTTCCTTGAAATGCTTCCGTCCGGCACGCCGAATTTCTCAAATACCGAGTATTTCTCCCAGTTTGGTTATATGAAAGTTACTCCTACGATTGCATACAAAGTTACTGACAAAATAACAATAGGCGTTTCACCTCAGATCGGGTATTCCATGATGAGGATGAAGATGCCATTCTTCATGGACCAGGCAGGAGGCGGTTCTATGGGCATGGAGCCAAACGGCTGGCCCGATACGCTCTTTAATGCTGATATGGACGGAGACGCATGGAGCATAACGGGCAAGATCGGTATCCTTTACAACTTTTATAACATGTACGGTTTTGGTCTGGCCTACACAACTCCTACAGATATAAACCTCAAGGGCGATGCCACCATGATTGCCCCTATCGCTCAGATGGGAGGGATGATACCTGCTCAGGCAAGAATGACGGGCGATCTCGACATGAAGATCGGATGGCCGCAATCGGTAAAAGCAGGAATGTTCATGAGGATGAAACCCCTTGGAGGCATGTTGGTGGCTATGGATGTGGAATGGCTTAACTGGTCAAAATACTACAAAGAGATCCCGGTAA
>JBBIPQ010000080.1:0-8541 GCA_037442785.1 Nitrospirota bacterium | reverse complement strand
GAGTTCCATAGAAGGCTGACCCTTCCCTCTCTCTGTCTGATCCTTGCATTCCTGGGGCCTCCTCTGTCTCTCCTTTCAGGCAAATCCGGAAGACTTGGCGGTCTGACAATAGGAATAACCCTCTTTGCGGTCTTTTACATAATCATGGTCTACGGGGAGAATCTGGCTCGTTCAGGCATGGTGCATCCTGTTATCGGTTCGTGGTTGCCGGTAATCCTGATAGGCGTTATCTCTTTGATTGCCTATGTGAGGGAAAAATAACATTACTATGACCCTGATCCAGAGATATTATATAAAGGAATTCATGAGGCTCTTTATCATCCTCAGCCTTGGCCTGAGTACTGTAGCAAGCCTCATGGAACTAATAAACAGGATTGATGACTTCATGCCTCACAGGCCATCATTTAATGATCTCATTCTCTATGGTCTTCTGAACATACCAGGTTATTTTCTTTACACCATGCCTGTCTGTATCCTTCTCAGTAGCCTCTTTGTCATGGGTAATGCTGGCAGGAGAAGGGAGACTATAGCCATCAAATCCTCAGGGGGTAGCCTGAAGAAGATACTTTTTATATTTATATTTATGGGTCTTATTATGACATTTCTTTCATTCCTGATAGGTGAGTTTGTTTCCCCCCCTGCGATGAGAAGGGCTCATGAACTTAGGGAAGATCTTTCAAGATCAGGTGCCCAAAAACATGGGTTCCTCTGGGGTGACACCATCTGGCTCAGGTCAAGGGATGAGATTATAAAGATTGACCTCTACTTTCAGGATAAAGAGATCATTAAGGGTATCAGTATATTCCGTATGGATGGTGATATGTTATCAGAAAGGATCGAGGCTGATCATGCCGAGTGGAGACCAGCATGGGAGGGGAATAGACAGAAGGGGGGCATATGGGTTCTGAAGAATGGTATAGTTTATAACATCAGGACAGGGAAGACCATCGCCTTTACCGAACTTCCTGCAGAGATAATGCACCCCAGGGTATTCAGGGAAGAGGCAAGGAAACCAGACGAGATGAACCTGAAAGAACTCCTGAATTACATGAGGAGACTGAAAGAGGCGGGTTTTAGGAATAACAAACTCCTTGTGGATACCCAATCAAGGATAGCCTATCCCTTAGTTAATCTCATCATGATGATCCTTGGTGTTTCCCTTGCAACATCAGGAGAGATGAGGAGCGGTCTTATAACAGCAGCCATAGGCATAGGTATAAGCCTTATTTACTGGCTATGCCTATCCCTTGCCCTCTCAATGAGCTATGCAGGCATAATGCCTGCCTATGTCGGTCCATGGTCTGTGCCGTTGTTGTTTGGTTTTTTTGCGATTTATAGATTTTCAAGGATCCCTGAATGAGATGTGCCTATCCTTGAGGCACCTGCATCTATCATTTCCATGACCTGTTGAAGGGTTCTGATCCCCCCTGCTGCCTTAATCCTGCACCTGTCACCAGCTATGGATTTAAGAAGTCTGATATCCTCTACGGTCGCTCCTGCTCCGGAGAATCCTGTGGATGTCTTTATGAATTCGGCCCCCGATTCTATAACGATTTCCGCAGCCTTTATCTTCTCAGACTCAGACAGAAGACAGGTCTCAATTATTATCTTATGAACAATGCCCTTTGTGGCATAGATGATATCAGAGAGTTCCCTCTTTACATAATCCCAGTCCCCTGAACGGGCCATACCGATATTCATCACTATGTCCAGTTCATCCGCACCAATCAGGGTGGCCTCGATGGACTCATAGATCTTTACACGGGTCAGATTCATGCCAAGGGGGAAACCTATAACCGTTGAGATCTTTACATCGCTTTCCCTCAGGAGATCCCTTGCAATAGTTATAAAGGAAGGATTGATACAGACCGAGTAAAAACCGTATCTCTTTGCCTCCTCACAGAGTCTCTTTATATCTTCTACAGTTGCCTCTGGTCTGAGAAGGCTATAATCAATAACCTTTGCTATATCTGATCTTTGCATCTATTCGTATCCCCACAGGGATGGCCCCCTCTCCTTTACATCCTTCACATAGGCCATTACCTCTTTCCTGTAAGCCCGGTGCAGTAGCCTGGATACCTGGCCAACCCTATATTCCCGACCATCAACGATTGAGACTGGCATAACCTCAAGGGTTGTGTTTGTTATAAATACCTCATCCGCATCCCTCAGGTCTTCGGGGACAAAGAAACCTTCCCTGACTCTCAGACCCTCCCGGGTTGCCAGGTCAATAACGATCCCCCTTGTTATCCCATCAAGGATGCCGCACTCAACAGAAGGTGTACAGAGGATGTCATCCTTATAAAAGAATAGATTACTTATCGTCCCTTCTGTTATCTGCCCAAGATGGTTTAACATTATGGCCTCATAGGCAGATTGTTCCTTGGCCTCGATCTTTGCAAGGATATTGTTCAAGAAATTCAATGATTTGATTTGGGGGTTAAGCGCCTCTTTCAGATTTCTCCTTGTCTTTGCAATAATGACCTTTATCCCCCTTTCGTAAAGGGATGATGGATACTCCTTCATCTCTTCTGCGATAATGATGAAGCTCGGCTGTCTGCAGAGATCAGGGTCAAGCCCGATCTGTCCATAGCCTCTTGATACAGTGATCCTCAGATAGGCATCTTTCAGAGAGTTTGCCCTCAGGGTATCGAAGACCGCTGTCTTGATCTCATCTGTATCCTTCGGAATATCCAGCCTGATGAGGGATGCAGATCTGAAGAGTCTCCTCAGGTGTTCATCAAACATGAATACCACACCATCATAGACCCTCATGGTCTCATAGATACCGTCCCCATAGAGAAAACCATGGTCAAAGACAGAAACCCTTGCCTCAGACCTTTCAACAAGGTCGTTATTCATGTAGATGTACATGGAAGATTATAACAATTTTTTATGGTGAATGGGTGGATTGGGTATAATTATTACTATGAAGAGTCGTGATAATCTCTGGAGCCTCAGGATGAGGGCATCAAGGACCGAAAAAGGCAAGGCCTTTCATATATCAGGTGCTGAGGGTATTTACGATGATGAAAGGCTTCAGGCAAAGATGAGGGAGTATTATCTAAGGGCAATGCATCATCCCAGGGGCAGACCAGATAGCATCGTCATAACCATGGAGAGGATAGTGGATGAACCCCTTGAGATACCCCTCCTTCCCGTATCCACTCTTAACTGTCCTTCCCCTTCTGAGGCGAGGGAAGTGGCAAGGGATATACTCCTTAAGTTAGGGGTATCTTATAGGGCAATAGGGGTTGCCTTCTCTATTGTAGATTCAGAGATCACCATGAGGGGGGCTGCCCTTGTGATGGCTGACTCCGGATTAAGGGTTGAGCCTGATAGGGAAAGGGGGGTAAGGGTATCAAGGCTTGGCATAGACAGGGAAACGGAAAGGAAACTATCGAGGAGGCTTCAGAGGCAGGGAATAAACACAACCACGGTTAAGGAGGCCATTGTTCTTGCCTCAAAGGTTGCCTACTGTGGTGGTATAATAGCTGAACTCTGCGTTTCGGATGATCCTGATTATACTACAGGTTATGTAGCCTCGAAGGGTGCAGGCTATGTGAGGATAACGAACATAAAGGAAAAAGGTAGCATGAGGGGTGGAAGGGTTTTCTTTGTTTCAGGGGGCGATGTGACTGAAATTGTATATTACCTTGAAAAAACACCGGTTATAGTAAAGCAATAGGGTGAGATACACAGCCGTTATAGCCAATCCAAAGGCAAAGAGGTTTTCTGAGAAAAGACTCAAGAATGCCATAAGGATATTATCCAAAAATGGATTTGATGTGGAGATCAAGATGACATCCTTTAAGGGCGAGGCTGAAGCTATTGCAGGGGATCTATCAAAGAAGGGCTGTCCATTGATCATAGCAGCAGGAGGGGATGGGACATTCAATGAAGTGATAAATGGCATTGCCTTAACAGGCACCCGTATGGGCATCCTTCCAATGGGAACCACGAATGTCCTTGCCAAAGAGCTTGGCATAGATGAGGATATTGAAGTCGCTGTAAGGGGGATCATAAATGGTGTAGAACATATGCTCTCTATCGGTTTAATAAGCCTCCAGTCACCCCCTTTACAGAGATACTTCTGTCTCATGGCAGGGATAGGCTTTGATGGAGAGGCCGTGTTTGAATGCAATAATACATTGAAGAGATTCCTTGGCAAGGGGGCCTATATCTTGAGTGCTCTGAAGACGCTCATCAGATTTTCTCCTGAGCCTTTGAACTTTTCCTTTGATTCTCAGTCACTCACAGGTTTTTCAGCCATTATTAGCAAGGCCTCGAAATACGGAGGCCATTTCAGGGTTACCCCTGATGCGAGCCTTTTTAAAAAGGACCTTTATATATACCTGATGCACGGCAAAAAAAGGTTTGACATATTGAGGTATGTTTCAGCCATCATCCTGGGCAGACACCTTAGACTCAGCGACATAACTATCTCAAGGGCAGAAGAGATTGTTATTGAAGGAAGGGCAAAGGTCCAGATAGATGGCGACTATATAGGCCACACCCCTGCCTTAATCAGGGTCATACCGGATGCCATAAGGATGGTTTATTGAGTGGGATTTACACTTTCAGAACATTTCTGCTATTTTTTATATATAAAAACTGGAGGATGTCTAATAATGCCTGCAACTATTGAGGAACGGGTAGCCTATCTTGGGATGAGAAGATAATTAACCTCGGGTCAAGATAGATCTATACCCTCTCTGTAGCATAACCAATCATAGATTTTTTGAATGTCCATAGGTTTCTCAATAATAAGAAAGGCCTCGTAATACCCCTTTTTCTGAGTAAAGATGGACCTCTGGGCATTAAGACCAAGGCAGGCATGGACGTAAACCTCTGGTTTATCGTAAAGACTTTTTCTGTAACTCATAATGACCCTCTCCTTATCATTGACAAACTCAGATATATCTATAAGATGATTGAATCTCACAGTCTCATAAATCTCATAAAAGGCCAGTCTGAAAGATGCCATAGTATTGAGGAGTTCAAGGGCTATCTCTGCAGTAGCTAAGTGATCCTGGTGATAGTCAATCAGGGAAGGTGACAAGACAATCTCAGGCCTCTTCTCCTCTATAATCTTTTTTAGTCCTTGATATATATCTTCCTTATGATGGATCAACCCACCATCAGGGAACCCCAGAAAGATGGCATCTCGACAGCCAAGCATTTGTGACGCCCTTTGCGCCTCCTCAATCCTGATTCTGGCAATCTCATCAGAGGGTTCACCATAGAGTCTCTCACCATTAGTGACATATACAATGTCCACGGAAGACCCCTCCTTTACTAATCGCCTTATGGTACCACTGCATCCAAGGGCCTCGTCATCAGGATGGGGGGAAAGGATGATTATATTCCCAGAGCTTAAAATATTCACGTCCATATACATATAGAGTAAAGGTATCGCAGTACAATTATAAAAGTCAAGAATCAAGAATAAAGAATAACCAAATCACTATACTGTACCCCTCTATGTATGGGCATAATCAATGTTTAGCCCGACCTTGCCCTAAAATCAGGCACAGAGGGATAGGATAGGATTCATTGAGGAGCTATGTTTGTAAAATTTAAAGCTGGCCGTTCGTCTTGACAAAAGGGTTGTAGTACAATAATATATTAAATTCTTATAAGATAAATTAATCCTTTGTATTTTTATGGCTCCTATATCAAGGTTACATTCAATATCAAAGTTACAATGGGGGAGTGGATGGATTGTATCTATTATTCTCCTTTTTTTTGTTTTTACCATCCATGGGAGTGCTCTTTATGGTAATTGGAGGTGGGATGATGCCGGACACCTTTTAAAGGCTCTTGAATATTCTCCTTTGGAATATTTTTTCATTCCTAAGATAATGGGTGCTGTATCAGGCTATCAGATAACCCCGTGGAACATTTTCGTTTATGATATAAATCTTTACTTGTTTGGGTTAAGGCCATTCTGGTTTTATCTCCACCATCTTCTTTCTCTCTGGCTTGCTTCGGTTGCAACATATATTTTGTTGAGGAACTGGTATGGTCAAATTCAATCATTCTTTGGAGCCTCTCTTTTTCTTATCGGGCCTCCTGTATTTACAGTTGCACAGCAACTTATGACGGGTCACTATATTTATGGCCTCTTCTTCTCGTCTATTATGCTTCATTTATACATTTTATCTCTGAGAAAACAATCTATAATGTTTTCTTTTTTTAGTGCCATCTTTTATCTCTTTGCCGTCAGTTGCAAGGAAGTATATGTTCCTTTTATTTTACTATTCCCATTTTTTTCAGATAATTTAAAATTGTCAAGATATGCGAAATACCTTTTGTTCCATATTGTAATATTAACAGGTTATAGTTTGTGGCGCTATTTGATCCTCGGATCTCTTAGGGGTCCTTTATTCAAATCTTCTGCCATAAAGTTCAATATAATCTTAGGCAGTATAAAATCAATTTTTTTTACTTTGTTTGGTAATTCTATAATTTCATGGCTTTTAATGATCTCTTTGCTGGCATTACTGATAGGGTTTCTTTGTAATCACAAAATGAATAAATTTTTTTTGATAGTCAGTGCTCTCGTTATGTTTCTCCCCATTTATCCCTTCGTTATAAGTGGAATTAATTGGATGGAGTCTGGACGCTATCTTTTTGCATTCTGGTGGTTAGTCTGTATAATCATTGTAACTATCCTGTCTATATACAAAAAAAATAGATCGTTATATGTATTTATAAGTTTAGTCTTAGCTATTAGTGTTGGTATTCAATCATCGAAGCAAGCTCGTTATGAAAAAAAGATTAATTTAATATTCGATGCTCATTATGATATGGCGGTCAATGCGAGGCCTCCCTTATTGATTTACGCAGAGCCCGCATTCTTTTGGCCCGATTATTTTATGATGGGTTTATGGGATTATCAATCACTGTTAAAGAAACTCGGTATAAAATATAATGATTACTGGCCTTTTTTATTCTGGACCCCAAAGGATAATGAGATTGATAAAATAGCAGTGTGGGATAACGAAAGTTTATGCTTTAAAAGAGTTTCAGAATTTTCTAAAATAAAGAAAGAACAGTTTATAGCTCAGATGAAGCTCATCGGAGAACCGAAATTAGCAATTTTTAATATTCTTCCTTTACCATTAATAGAACAAAAGAATGGATTTGTTGACAATGTCAATCAACTTGGCAATAAAATAGAAATAAAGGGTCGCTTACCTCATTCAAGATATGTTAAAAAGATGGTTTTTTTAATATCGCCGATTTCACCTAAGAACTTTACTATAAGCAGTTTTCATAAATCATCAGCTGAAATTTCTGATTATAATAGTTCTGATTTTTTGATATCCATGGACTTTGAAAATGAGATGGAAGCAAAAAGGGCAGCATCAAGCTTTTGTGTTGCTTCTATGGGGTTTGAAAAAGAAAGAAAGGTTCTATCTTTATTTAATAATTTACCAACCTACTGTGATGGATTTCTAAAGTGAAAAAGATACATTCTAATCTGCCGGAACTATCAATTGTATGTCCTGTCTATTGTGAGGAAGATACTGTTTCATCATTTTATGAGACCGCGATTCCTGTGCTCGAGTCTACTGGTAAATCCTTTGAAATGGTCTTTGTTAATGATGGTAGTACTGATAATACGCTCAAGAGACTTTTAGAGATCCAGAAGAGTGATCTTAGGGTGAGGGTGCTTGATCTATCACGTAATTTTGGCAAAGAGGCTGCCCTTACCTGTGGCATAGACTATGCTATTGGTAAGGCAGTTATCCCAATCGATGTAGACCTTCAGGACCCCCCTGAGTTGATCGCTGACATGATTAGACTTTGGGAACAGGGCTTTGAGGTTGTGCTTGCTCAGAGAGTTGATCGATCATCTGATAGTTGGCTTAAAAGAAAAACTGCAACCTGGTTTTATAAGGTTTTTAACATTTGTTCAAATATAAAAATTCCACCAAATGTGGGAGATTTTCGCCTGATGGATAGAAAGGTAATAGATGCGTTAAAACAATTACCTGAGCGAAGGCGGTTTATGAAAGGACTTTTCGCATGGCTTGGTTTTAGGCAGGCAATTATACCCTATACCAGAAGGGAAAGGATAGGAGGAAAAAGTAAATTTTCTGGATGGAGATTATGGAACTTTGCTATGGAGGGTATAACTTCATTTTCGGAGGTTCCACTCCAAATCTGGACATACATAGGCCTGGTCATTGCCCTATTAGCATTTTTATATGGCCTCTTTATAGTAGGTAAGGTGCTGTTGTATGGCAAAGATGTTCCCGGTTATGCTTCATTGATGACAGTCATTTTATTTTTAGGTGGTATTCAACTAATAGGACTCGGCATTCTTGGTAAATACCTCGGTGGAGTCTATACCGAAACCAAGAAGAGACCTCTTTACATTGTGAGGAAGGAATATACCAGTAAAACCTGATAAACTCAAATCTGTTAAAATAAGTAAAATGAACTCAAAGGGTATCCCTCAAAATGGTCAAATACATAAATGAATTGTTTACCTCACCTTTTAGCATTCTAAGGAATCTCTATTGCTAT
>JBBIPQ010000079.1:0-8661 GCA_037442785.1 Nitrospirota bacterium | reverse complement strand
ATGGACCAAGGGCAGTATTATCAACAACCACGATAGCCCTGAAACGGGACCTGGGGAAAAACATCTCAGTAACCCTTAATGGGCCAATTTCATCAAATCCAATGGAAGACACGGTCACCTCCTGAAGTAAGATTTATTATATAACTCATACCATACATATCTGTCCAAAATAAATTTTAGAAAGGTAGCCTCGATCAGGTAAAATTGTTTTAACACAAAAACATACACCTGTAAGGAGGCATCTCATAAATAAGTTTAGCAGTATTTTTGGATAAATTCTATAGATATTTTCAAAGAGGAAGTTTTATAGAGCAGTTATGGGTGACAAGGTCAGAAAGAGGGGCGAGAAGGTTTACCTGCTGGCAGCAATTTGTAGCGATGAATATAGGGCTGGGAGAAGGAAAATGAGAAAGTCTTTGTTCTTTTCACAAATCATTTGACATTCGGCTCAACAACCATATACAAAGGCAGATGGCAGATAGAGATATTCTTTCAAGCAGAATCTGAAGATAAAGACTTTGGAGGGACATCGCCAAATGCGCTGTAATGCTACAGATTTGGACAGGATTAATAGCAATACTCGTCTTGAAGTATCTGAAGTTTCGTTCCACACTCAACTGCTTACTCAGCAACCTTGTAGCGATGTTAAGGTATAATCTCTTTACATGCATAGATGTTTATTTCATTAGCCCGAGCAGTTTTGCTAAGAATTCAAGGGAGTTCTGGTTCAGAAGTATTATGGCGGCAAGAAGTATTATGGTTACAATCCGGAGGTCCTTTTTGAACTCGAGCCTCACGAGCTCTATCTCTTTTCTGACAAGGTCTATCTCTTTTCTGAGTTCTGTTTCGACTAATTTCAGGTCGTATTTTGTGGCGAGTTCTTTTTTGAGCTCTTCTGAGATTACAATCTTAAGGTTTTCCTTAGATTCTTTAATGGTTTCATCAATGGACTTTTCAAGGGTTTCTACCACAATAGAGGCAGTCTCTTTGCCGAGCTTCTCCTCAAGCTTTTCATAGACCTTAGCGGGTATTGTATAGCCCATAAATCTTTGCTCCTTTGCATTCTTACTTCTGAGTTTATTATAGCATAATATATTTACATCTACGAGAAGGGTTTGAACATTGGCTCATGGCCTTTTTCATAGGTGACCCTTTGTTTCTATCTGTCTGTGCCAGAGAAGTTGACCCGACCGTCACAATCACCCTGACTGTCTGCACTCATCGCCTGGTCATAGGTTAAGGTATTTCCTGTGGGAGTGGTGCAGGTCCCAGCTTGTAAGTATTGTATGATGGTTTCTCCGACATTTAAGCGAAGCGCTGGTGTTGTAATCTCATTGTTATTTGCTATATTGTTCCTACAGGTTGTATCCACCCTGTAATCTCTTGTGCCTCCTGCGTCATTCCATACCCTGTATTCTATGCGACCCATATATAGAGTTGTTGAGCAGGAGCTACTGCCGAAGGCATTGCTCACAGTAAGGATAAAGGTCTGGCTGCAGGGTGGTGCAGTAAGGGGCGCGGTTTGGCATGACCCACCATTGGAGTTTGAAAAACTCGTGCAGGTGCCGCTTTGTGGAGAGAATGTTCCATTTGCAGGGCCATTTGTAATTGACCAGCTCAGGGTTGTGGTTTGGTTATAAGGAACGATACCAGGGCTCGCAGAGAGGGTGCAGGTAGGAGGGGGAGGTGTTGAGATATTCACCGTGTATGTCCCGCTTATTGTCTGGGGACCCTGGTTTGTGCAGCTATCCTGCCAGGCAACATTAAAGGTGCAGGTGCCTGAGGGTGTTGGAGTGCCTGATATGGTTGCACCTTGATTTGTGCAGTTTAGACTCAATCCATTACAGCTTGGAGGTGTGCACTGTGTATTTGTATAAGGCGTCTGTCCGCCTGAGACTGTTACTGACTGACTGAAAGGAGTCCCGACTGTTGCGTTCCAGCTTGTGCCAGATGGAGGACTTAGACTCATAGCAGTGCAACCACCACCGCCACCTCCAGAAGGGTTGATGGTGAGTGATAAAGTCTTTGAGGCAGTCCTTCCCCTTCCATCAGTTATATTAATGTTTATGCCGAAAGTAGCGGATGCAGTAGGTGTTCCGCATATGCACGGAGTAGTAGTATTACAGTTCAATGTTACTGAACCTGCTGCACAGGTTCCACTTGTTAAAAGTGACAGTCCAGCAGGCAGTCCAGTGACATTCCATGTATATGGTGCCAGACCACCTGTTGCACTAAGATTTGCTGCATAAGGAGAGCCCTGCGTTCCGTAGTTAAGAAATTCCGTGGTTATTCTGGGTTTGTTTGGATAGATTGTTATTGCAAGGCTCTTTGTTGCAATCCTTTGAGGATTATCACTATCTGTAACCTGGACTGTGAAATTGTAGCTACCATCTTGAGTTGGGGTACCAGATATTGTACCAGATATTACACCTGTGGATGAGAGGGTTAATCCAGGAGGTAAGTTACCAGATATGATGGACCATGAATAAGGGATTGTCCCATCCGTTGCCTCAAGCGTGGTTGAGGGATAGGTGAATTCTTCAGTTCCAGAGGGTAGGCTTTCAGTGGTTATTATGAAGGAGGTGCATACCTGTTTTCTTAATGAATCAATGTCAGCGTAAAGCGCAATGTCATCAAAATCATTTACACCATATTCGTTGATTGTAAATGGCCCGGTACCTGTATTATTGGTACCATTTTCTCCCATGCTAAATATAATAAAGGCAACATTATTTTTCACTGATGGGGGGGAGACCGTATTATCGGTTACAGTTAAGTATGTTCCCAGGGTCACACAGAGATTGTTCAGGGTTAGTTCCTGAGCTCTATAGTATTGAATGGTGTTACCATAGGGATCTGTAGTTTTAACGCTTAAGTTTGACAAGTTATCAGGAAGTTTTTTATTGGTTGCTACGTAACCAAGAATTGATTCATAGACAGCCTTAACAATCTCCCTCGACTCATTAAACTTCGCCTTCTTCGTGAGAATGCCTACAAGCCCCGCACCGATTGTCAAAAGGATGCCAATTACCACGAGGACCATTGCGATCTCGATGAGGGTGAAGCCCCTGTCTCTTTTTATCTTTCTCCTAAGACTCATGTTTAACTCTCAAAGGCCTTATTTAGGTCGCTTTCCAGCGCTTTATATACAGCCGGCATCTGCTTTAATTCAAGGGAGTTCTGGTTTAAGAGGATAGATGCTGTTTCTTTACCAAGCTTTTCTTCAAGCCTTTCGTAAATCTTTTCAGGCAAGGTATAGGCCATAAAGCTTACTCCCTTTTTACTCAGAGTAGATGGAGTTTTTTGAGAATCTCTGAAAGCCTTGCATCAGTCTGAGAGTATTCCTTTAAGGCAGTAATCCAGTCATTTATCCTCCACTTTTGCTCAAGCTCTCTCATTGCCTCTTCCTTTGCCTTTTCCTTAAAAATCTTTCTATTCCAGAGGAGTAAACCCACAAATACACCGCAGAGACCACCAAATACACCGAGCATGGCTAACATAAGATTTTGCATGAATTCAAGACGCTTGTCAATTTGCTCAAATCGTTTATCGATCTGCTCAAATCGTTTGTCAATCTGTTCGAATCTTTTGTCAATATTTTTTTCGAGATCAGTTATTTCTTCTTTTATAACCCTTCGTATTTCCTCCATATCCTTTTTGGTAAGCTCTGCATATAAAGGAGACACGAAAATTACCGATAGGGATAATATGAGAACTATTATACTTAATAATTTCATATTAAATCTCTCTTTCAAGATATACATCGCCTCTGAGATTTCCTTTCTTACTGTCTCTAAGGGTATTATATCACAAAAGGTCATGTCTCTAATTTTATATTTCATAGGTGACCATTTTTTCTACCCAAAAAATTTTTTTGACCTTGCCTGTGCTTCGTGTTGAATCATCTTATGATCCCGAGCAGTTTTGCTAAGAATTCAAGGGAGTTCTGGTTTAAGAGGAGCATGGCTATTATCAGGATGGCAATTATCCTTAGCTCCATTATCTTCATATCCTTTCTGACAAGGTCTATCTCTTTATGCATCTCCTCCCGTAAAAGGTCTATCTCTTTTCTGAGTTCTGTTTCAACTAATTTCAAGTCATACTTGGTTGCGAGTTCTTTTTTGAGTTCTTCTGAGATTACAATCTTAAGGTTTTCCTCAGATTCTTTAATGGCTTCATCAATGGACTTTTCAAGGGTTTCTACTACGATAGAGGCCGTCTCTTTGCCGAGCTTCTCCTCAAGTTTTTCATAAACCTTAGCGGTTATTATATAGCCTATGAAATTTTTAGTCCTTTTCCTTCTTGCCTATGTGCTATATTATACCATCAGAAGCTCAAGGCCTCCCTCTGCACTTTCCCTGCCACTGCTGATTATCAGTACATCTTGTCAAATAGATAGGTTATCGTTACAGTCCCTGAGGCCGGCCATGCAGCTGGGGTAGCCGTGCCAGCAGCACCACAATACTGAACCCTCCCCTTAGTTGCATCTTCAGTCCCATCATGGCTTTTATCAAACTGTGTTGCATACTCAACAAGCACATTTGTTAGAAGCATGACATTATACGTTGAAGAAAAGAAGGAAGAAATGAAGGTACATTATGTTTTCAATCTATTTAGACCGCCTGAGGATGTAAATTATGACCAGGATGCCTCCCATTAAGGTTAGTATTGTGCCTGCCCAAGCTCTTCTAACAGCCTCCTCCAGTGTTGCGTCAGGGGCAAGGGATAAAAGCAAGTAGTATCCAATGATGATTGTAATGAGTGAAAACAGAAGTAAAATCAATATTCTTTTATTTCCTTGTCCCCTTGTCCCCTTTTATTTCACACTATTTAGACAATTTTTTCAAATCTAAATCAAATCTTTACAATCTGAAATATAGGTCATAAATAGTATTAGGATTAGTTCCATAATCACCACCACCTCGTATTGAACCAGTGTTATAAACTCCGTCATCGTATAGTTGGTCAAGGCTTTGACATACATCACCTGGCATATTATCAAATCCTATCCACATTGTTGAAAGCCCTTGGACGGTTGCATAACCAATACCTATACTACCACCATAAGCATTTGAAGGTGCCCTTGTTCCATCTGTAGCGGTGGTAGCACCCGTTAAGATATTAGCAAGCCTCATGTGAAGCCAAGCCTGACATGTCTCGGTTGTGATACCGGCTCCACAGTTTATTGTAAAACCATCAATTAAACCATTGTTATTACCGTTTGTAGCTACTGCCCATCTTGGATTAGCTGTATTATCATCACCTGGGTATTTGCCATACCTATCATAGTAAGTATAAATTCCAGCTAGAACCTCTCGATACTGGTTATACGCCCTCTTCATCTTCGCATTGTTGATTAACTCCTGTCCCTTGAGCACTGCCCCGAGGATTATGCCGATAATCACCAGCACTATCGCAAGCTCTACAAGGGTGAAACCCTTTGCATCCCTCAGTCTCTTCATACATTTACCTCCTTAGTTTTAGTTTTTGCCCCGAAAGGGTCTTTTGTTAAAAGACAAATATTATTAACTACTCCTTGAAAACCTCTTTTACATCGATCTCAAGCCCTGCTATTGTTTTTGATCTTACTATGCCATGTTTACTCCTTTTCTAAAATTATACTATATTGCTTGATTTGTCAAGGATTTTTTGTTACACTTTTACTCAAGATGAGGATTGCAGGGTTGCTAATCTCCTGTTTATTCCTTGTGCCATCGGTCCTGAATGCCTTCTGCTTTGATGAGGCAGGAAAGGCCTTTGGGATAAACCCTTTCCTTCTTAGAGGCATCGCCAGAATCGAGTCTAATCTTAATCCAGCTGCTATTAACAGGAATGCAAATGGCTCTGTCGATATCGGATTAATGCAGGTTAACTCCTCATGGGTTTCGAATATGGGGCTTGACCCGGGCAGACTACGCTCAGACCCCTGTTATAATGTAATGGCAGGCTCAAAGATTCTTAAGCTGTGCATTGACAGACATGGATACACATGGGAGGCAGTGGGATGTTATAATGCTGTAAGCAGAAATAAGATGATCAATTATTCATGGAAGGTATTCAGTATGCTGAAGGCAGAAGCCAGAAAAGGTAGTAATGAGTTAAAGAGAGGCGTGCCACCTGTTACTGAGCCTGCCTTGAGCTCGTCGAAGGGTCAACTCTCATTCAGCATGAGGGATAATGCTGCCATCGAATAGGTATACATGAGCCTTCTGTCGGATATACTTTCAAAGGTAAAACACCCTGAGCTGGGTAAAGAGGTTCCACCAGGACTAAAAAGCACTGTATTTGCCCTCAAAAAGAAAGAATCGAACAAAAAGCGGTTAGCCATTCTCGCGATTTTTGCAATCGTTTCAGTGATCGCAGGTTTTGCCACAGTCTATCTGATGGATGTCTATCTCAAACGGAGTCCAGGACAGACTGTAGCACAAAGGAGCCAGACGGTCGGGCCACAAACCCAGCAGGCCCAGCCCCCGCAAGCAGTTTACGATGAAAAGCCCGATGAAAAACCTTTAGCCGGTGAACAGAAAAGAGCACCAGAGACAGCCATAGCCCAATCGCTCAAGAAAGGGCAGGCAGAAAAGGATATGCAGGAGAAAACAAAGAGCGTAGTTGAGCCTCAGGAAAATCGGAGATTCGCCGAGGCGAAGAAGACCGAAGAAAAGGATACATCTAAAAGAGAGGTAATTCCAAAAGGGGTCAAGGAAGGTAAAACCATCCCAGATACTGAGGAGGTCGCAAGAACCGAAAAACCAGGACCGGACACATCTGAAAAAGACCTCTACCTCCACATGGCAAGAAACTATGAAGCCAAAAGGGATTATCCCAGTGCCATCGCAAGCTATAAGAAGGTCTTGAGCATAGAGCCCAGGAATTACAGGGTGATGAACAATATAGCTTCTATCCTCATCAAGCTGAACCTATATGACGAGGCAAAGACCTATTTATCGATGGCCCTCGATATGAGGAATGACTATGTCCCTGGCCTTATCAATCTGGGAATAGTTTTTGCGAAAGCCGGAGAGGCTAAATTGGCAGAAGACAGTCTGTTGAAGGCATTGACCCTTGAGCCTGCCAATAGAGAAGCCCTGCTCAATATCGCCATACTCTACGAAAGAGAGGGCAGTTATGAGAAGGCCCGCCAGCATTACTTACGGCTGAAACATCTCGGTGATCAGCGGGGCGAGATGGGTCTTGAGCGGATAAAGTTAGCAAGGTAACCGGACCGTCTCGTCTCGCAAATTTAACCCAAATTACGCAGGGGTTAAGTAAAAGCCCTGTAAAATGTCATTCTGACTGAACCTCCACGACCTTATCTGCAATCCAGCACTCCCTGCCATCCGAGATCCTTACCTTGTACCATCTTTTGCCTGAGGGCTCAACAAACTCATCTATAATATAGAGCTTGACTCCCTTTGCTGCCCAAGTGACCCTTTCAGAATTGAGAGACGGTTCTGTCCTTAGATTAGCAGAATCTGCTATAACCACTGCATACCTTTCCATTCTTTTCTGTCCATTCATCTCATGAGTATTCCCCTGAACAGGATTAGAAGGGCTGGTAACTTCTGAACCCCTCGTAGTTTGTGGGGGCTGAAGAGGTGAAGGGATCTTCTTTACCGGTGTTTCTGCCCCTTTTATTGTAGGTATATATCCCGTCTTTAGCAAAATATACCCCCCAATGATAAAAAGAAAGACAATGGCCGAGATATAAAACCATTTTCTGACAGAGATCCTCCTCCCATGGATCTGGCCTTTAAGGTGTCTCATGGCATATCTTACATGTTTTGTAGTGACGATATTGCTTCCCTCAAGATAGGCAGACATGACCGCCCTCGATGAGAGGATATTGATTATCCTTGGTATCCCTGAAGAAGATTTGTATATGAGTTTAAGAGATTTATCATCCAGCCTTAAAAACCCTTTTCCAGCCTTTATAAGTCTATAGGTTATATACTCCGATGTCTCTTCGCGGGACAACGGTCTAAGCCTTTCTCGCACAGTTATTCTCTGATTCAACTGTCTGAGGTTATCTCTCTTCAGTCTACTTTCGATCTCAGGCTGGCCGATCAGGATTATCTGAAGGAGCTTATTCTTATCAGTCTCTAAGTTAGACAGAAGCCTTAACTCCTCTAAGGTATCATCTGGCAGATCCTGCGCCTCATCAACGATAATGATAACAGGCCTACCTGCCTCTGATTTTTCTACGAGGAAATCCCTGAATGCCTTGAGTATGTCGCTCTTCCCTGTCCTTGAAAGTTTTACATTCAGGTCCTCAAGGACAGAGAGAAGGAACTCATCAGGACCAAGACGAGGCGTTAATATCAAGGCAATTTCAGCCTTATCCTTCCAGCTATCCTTGAATACATTCAGGAGCGTGGTCTTTCCCGTTCCAGGCTCTCCTGTTACGAGGCAGAAACCCTCTCTCTGCTCTACCACATAGTTTATAGTCAATAGTGCCTCGTTATGTTCAGCAGAGGGAAAGTAGAATGCCGGGTCAGGCGTCAATCTGAATGGATCTTCCTTCAATCCGTAAAACTCTAAGATGTCCATTTATCTCCCGAGTTTGGATACAAGGTCATACACGGGGAAGAGGAGGCCTATTATAATCAATGCAAAGAGAAGGCCTATAAAACCTATAACAACTGGCTCTATCATCCTGCCGAG
>JBBIPQ010000078.1:0-8664 GCA_037442785.1 Nitrospirota bacterium | reverse complement strand
AGGGATCAAAGAGATATGCCCAGGCAGTTGGGCATCCTGAACTGAGCATGACTGTAAAAGGATTGGAACTTCCAGCCTACGATCCAAGAGGTGCCTATGGGATGGCCCTTGCCTATGCAACATCCAACAGGGGAGGATGCCATCTGAGGGCATATCCGATAGGACATGAGATTCTCAGAAAACCAGTTGCAACAGATCGGTTTTCCTTTGAAGGAAAGGCAAGGATCATAAAGATCGCTGAGGATATGAACGCTGTTGTTGACTCCCTCACAGCCTGTAAATTCGTATTCTTTGCAGCAAGCCTTGAGGAATATGCAAGGGCAGTCACTGCTGTTACAGGCATACCCCAGGATGTTCAATCACTGTTAAATACAGGGGAGAGGATATGGAACCTTGAGAGGAGGTTGAATGAGCAGAATGGCTTCGGTATCTCCGATGATGATCTGCCCGAGAGATTCTTTAAGGAGGAGGGGTCATCAAGCAATAATATAAGGATTTCTCCTATAAATAGAGAGGAATTTCTTAAGGCAAGGGAGAATTACTATCGGATAAGGGGTTATAAAAGAGAGTTCTAATGAGGCATCTGATCGAAAAATACATAATGAAACTCCTAACACATGGTCTTGCAGAAAAGGACGATGTGGTATTCCTCGCCCTTGATGCAGAGTTATACTCAAACAGGCCGATTAAGGACCATATGTCCGAATTAAGAAGGGTCTTTGATCTGATGAATATTAATTCCCTTCTTTTTTCGAGGCCTTCAGAGCCTTACAGGAGCATCATAAATGTTCTTACCAGAGGGGGCGCAGACAAAATCATGCCAATGGATTGCGAGACAAGGACATTTTTCCATGATATCCCTGTAATTGATGACATAACTGCCGAGGCCATTAAGCGGGCATTGTCAAGAAGAAAGGCAGCCATCATAAGAGACAAAGGGATAGTTACCTATGGAACAGTCAGTCCTGAGCAAGCCTTTGTCTCATTCAGTTCCACCTGTTTTTCCACCTTCGTAAAGTATTTTTATGACAGCCTAGTTTATTTTGAAACCTGCAAATCAAAGGGTTCATGGCCTGATACTGGTTATCTTGAGGATTTCAAGGAGATATTGCAACTTCTTCAGCCCTCATTCCCTTCCAGACTCCTTATATCTAAAAGACCCAAAACAGAGGATGATGTGATAGAAATGATCTCAGAAGCCGGAAAAGCCGTTGTTGAAAATAGGCTTGTTGATTCTTACTTTGGGAATATCTCCTATGTATTTGGTGATAAGATCTATATAAGCCAGACAGGTAGTTCAATGGATGAACTTGAAGGTTGTATCGATGCGGTGCCCCTCAATGGTTCATCTTCTGTTGGTATCACTGCATCTTCAGAGTTGTCTGCCCATAAGAATATCTTTTTTGTGACAGGAGATAATGCTATGCTTCATGGCCATCCTAAGTTTTCTGTAATAATGTCAATGTACTGCACCATAAGAGGCTGTCCCCTTCACAGGGATCGGATTTCAACAGGGGTAAATATTGATTACTGCTACAGGCAGTGTAGAGAGAAAAGGTATGCTGCTGGTGTGCCCGTTGTTTCAGGGGAGATAGGCACAGGACAAACCGGGCTTGTCAACACCGTCCCTGAGGCCATGAGAGAGGGAAAGGGTGTGATCGTATTTGGTCATGGAGTCTTTACATCAGGAAGGGATAATTTTCAGAAACCCTTTAACATGCTCTCAGGGATAGAGGAAAGGTGTAGAAGGGATTATTTTGAGGCTATTGAAAAATTGGGCATTATAGTCTAATGTATTAGACTATGAGGATTCAGGACCTGATAAAGAAGAAACGAGATGGTCATCCCCTGACAGGGGCTGAGATAGATTTTATTATCAACAAATACACATCAGGAGATATACCGGATTATCAGGTATCTGCACTGCTGATGGCTATATACTTCAAAGGCATGAACGAGGATGAGACCGTCAATCTCACAAGGGCCATAATGTATTCAGGAAAGGTCCTTGACCTTTCTGACATTGAAGGCACAAAGATCGATAAACATTCAACAGGTGGTGTTGGTGACAAGACGAGTATAATCCTTGCCCCATTGATGGCTGCCGCTGGATTAAAGATCCCCATGATCTCTGGCAGAGCACTGGGACATACAGGGGGAACCCTTGACAAGCTTGAATCGATCCCTGGTTTCAGGACAGACCTCTCCATTCAGGAATTCAAAGAGATACTTAAAAAGATCGGGGTCTCTATGATAGGACAGACCACTGAGATAGCACCTGCTGACAGAAAACTCTATGCCCTCAGGGATGTGACAGCAACCGTTGATTCTATTCCCCTTATAGCATCAAGTATCATGTCAAAGAAGCTCTCTGAAGGGATTCAAGGACTTGTATTAGATGTCAAGGTTGGTTCAGGGGCATTTATGAAGGACCAGGAGGATGCCAGAAGACTTGCAAGGACTATGATAAGGATTGGAAATTCTATGGGAGTAAAGACTGTGGCTATCCTGACTGGTATGGATCAGCCCCTTGGTAACACCGTTGGTAACAGTCTCGAGATAAAGGAGTGTATATCTGCCCTTAGGGGTAGATGGCCTGATGACCTGAAAGAGGTTACCCTCTCACTTGGGGCATGGATGATTCAGGTTGCAAAGACTGTCTCGGACTTTGAGTTTGAAGGCTCATATATAGATGATTACAAAAAAGAACTTCTCAGGCTCATTGATACAGGAGCAGCCTTCAAAAAATTTGTCGAGCTGGTGGATCATCAATATGGGGATCCTGAGATAGCCTTTAGACCAGCGATCCTACCTTCTGCGAGGATAATCAGACAGGTGATAGCTGATAAAGAAGGTTACATAGTGGGGATGGATGCTGAAAAGGTGGGCATCGCCTCGATGCTCCTTGGATCAGGAAGGCAGAAGATGGATGACCTCATTGACCATTCAGCGGGGATTATCCTGAATAGAAAGACCGGAGATTATGTTGAAAAGGGACAACAGATAGCGATGTTTTACTGTAATGATGACTCCCGAATAAAGGAGGCAGAGGAGGTCTTCATGTCCGGGCTTGAAATAGGAAAAGAAAGGATCGAGAAAAAAGAACTGGTAATAGAGGTACTGCAATAATATGACCATAAGGGAACAGACAGAGGAGATAGAAAGGAGGAATCTCCATCCCAGGGCAACCCTTAGTTCTGAAAGTAAGGGAAGACCAAGACCTGAGAAAGAGGGAGATATAAGGACCTGTTTTCAGAGGGACAGGGACAGGATTATCCATTCAAAGGCATTCAGGAGGCTAAAGCACAAGACGCAGGTATTCCTCGCTCCAAAAGGGGATCACTACAGGACAAGGCTAACCCATGTGCTTGAGGTTTCCCAGATAGCAAGGACCATATCAAGGGCATTAAGGCTCAATGAAGATCTGACAGAGGCCATAGCACTCGGTCATGACCTTGGCCATACCCCCTTCGGGCATGCTGGGGAGTCAATCTTGAGGGAGATCCATCCAGGAGGTTTTGACCATTATAAGCAGAGTCTGAGGGTTGTGGACTTCCTTGAAAGGAATGGCCAGGGACTAAATCTCACCCACGAGGTAAGAAACGGGATCGTTACTCACTCAAAGGGAAAGGGCAAGATAATCCCGGAGCTACCATCAGAGAGACCTGAGACATTAGAGGGTCTTGTTGTCCGTATCTCTGATGTAATAGCCTATGTAAATCATGACCTTGATGATGCCATAAGGGCAGAGGTTATAAAGAGGTCAGATATCCCAAAGGAGATAACAAGGCTCCTCGGGAATACCCATTCAGAAAGGATTGACAGGATGGTAAAGGATGTAATATATAATTCCCTTAATCTCGACCTTGAGGATATCACCATGAGTGATGATATAATGGAAGTTACTTATAGATTAAGGGATTTTCTTTATGAGCGCGTCTATGAGAGTGAGAGGATAATGGCAGAGTTCAAGAAGGCAAAGAATATCCTGAAGGATCTTTACGAATACTATCTCGATCATGTAGAGGAGATATTCAAGGACATACCCGCTGAGAAAAAGATCAACAGACACAGGATGGTCTGCGATTTTATCGCTGGCATGACCGACAGATTCGCCCTATCTACCTATGAAAAACTCTTTTTACCTCAGCAATGGATGGTCTTATGAACATTGAGGCGATTCTTGAGGAACTCACAAAGGAACCAAAGATAGCCTATTTCTCAATGGAGATAGGACTTTCAAAGGATATACCAACCTACAGCGGAGGCCTTGGGGTACTCGCTGGGGATACCATAAAATCAGCAGCAGACCTCAGACTTCCCCTTGTTGCAGTAACTCTCCTGACAAAAAAGGGTTACTTCAGGCAGGTCCTTGATGAGAGGGGAAGACAGAGGGAAGAGCCTGAGGAATGGGAACCTTTGAGGTTCATGATTCCATTGCCCCAGAGGGTTAGCGTAGAGATAGAGGGAAGGACAGTATATATTCAGGCATGGCTTTATGAGGTCAGGAGCCTCACAGGTGGCGTAGTGCCTGTATTCTTCCTCGACACAGATATAGATGAAAACACTGGCCCTGATAGGGAGATAACCCATTATCTTTACGGTGGAGACAGGGCCTACAGACTCAAACAGGAGATGGTTTTAGGCATAGGCGGAACCAGAATGCTTAATAAGCTCGGTTTTCATATAAAGAAATACCACATGAACGAGGGTCATGCCAGCTTGCTTGCTGTAGAACTCCTCAGGGAGTTCAAGAGGGATATAGAGGAGGTCTGGGACGAGAGGCTCGTCTGGGATGTGGAAAGGGTAAAGGACCTCTGCGTCTTTACAACCCATACCCCTGTTGAGGCTGGCCATGATAAATTCCCCTACGAACTTGTATCAAGGATAATGGGTGACTTTATCCCCCTGTATGTCCTTCAGGACCTTGGTGGAAAGGACCACCTAAATATGACTCTTCTTGCACTGAACCTGAGCAAGTACGTTAATGGGGTTGCAAAGAAACACGGAGAGGTCTCAAAGAACATGTTCCCTGGCTATGAGATACATGCCATAACCAATGGTGTCCATTCCTTCACATGGACATGCGATAGTTTCAAAAGGCTCTATGATAAGTATCTGCCGGGATGGGCGAATGAGCCCGAATTATTCGTGAGGGTCGGTAGGATCCCTGATGAGGAGATATGGGAGGCCCATATGGAGGCAAAGAGAAATCTCCTTAATTTTGTAAGGGAAAAGACAGGGGTTGAGATGTCCCCAGATATATTCACCATAGGTTTTGCCAGAAGGGCAACCGCCTATAAGAGGGCTGACCTCTTATTCTCTGATATAGAAAGACTTGAAAGGATAGGAAAGGGAAGGCTCCAGATAATATATGCTGGAAAGGCCCATCCAAAGGATGAGGCTGGTAAGTTCCTCATCGAAAGGATATTTGTCATTAAGGAGAAGTTAAAACACAGCATCAAGATCGTCTATCTGGAAAACTATAATATTGAGGTGGCATCAAAGCTCGTCTCAGGTGTTGATGTCTGGCTCAACACACCCCTAAGACCCCTTGAGGCCTCTGGAACGAGCGGTATGAAGGCAACCCATAATGGAGTACCAAACTTCAGTGTCCTTGATGGTTGGTGGATTGAGGGCCACATCGAGGGGTTCACAGGCTGGGCCATTGGACCTTCCCCTGATGTTCCGGCAGACCCTTCAAGGGATGCGGATGACCTTTATAACAAACTGGAAAACATTATCCTTCCCACATTCTACAATGACAGGCACACCTGGATAAGGATAATGCAGAATGCCATTGGAAAAAATGCCTATTACTTTAACTCTCACAGGATGATGCGTCGGTATGTTACAGAGGCCTATATCAGATAACCCTGTATTTGCTCCATATCAGACATGTCCCCTCCTGAGATACCATACAGGGTCCATAGGGCGTTGAAGGGGTGCACCTCTTGCCGAAGAGGGGACACTGGTCTGGATATATCTTACCAAGCATTACGAGATGACAGGAGCAGCCCGCTGGTAACTCCTCTTTCTGAGGGGTCTTGCTTATGCCGAACCTCTTCCTTGCATCTATGGATGAATAAGATGGCCTCAGCATAAGGCCAGATCTCGGGACATCCCCTATGCCCCTCCACCAGGTTGAGACGATCTCAAAGGCATCATCAATTGCCTTAAGAGCCCTTGGATTCCCATTAGGTCTGACAACAGAAGGATAGGCATTATCAAGCCTTGCCTCTCCCCTTTTTATTTGCTGAATAACTAAGAGTAGGCCAAATAGAAACTGATCAGGCTCAAATCCAGCAACAGCCACAGGGGTCATGTATGTCTCTGGGAAGATCCTCCATGCCTCTGACCCTACGATCACAGATACATGGCCTGGTGCAATAAAGCCATCTATGCTCACATCTCCAGTATCAAGGAGTAACTTCATTGCTGGGGGGGTTAACCTGTGGGATGTAAGAAAGGAGAGGTTTTTTGGTAGGAGACCTGATACTATTAAACCAGCAAGGGGTGCAACAGTGGTCTCAAATCCAACAGAGAAGAATACAACTTCCCTATCAAGATTGTCCTTTGCCATCTCTAGAGCATCCATGGGACCATATACTACCCTTATATCAGCACCATCCGCTATAGCATCGCTAAGGCTTCCATAGGGTGTCGGTACCCTGATCATATCACCATAGGTAGCTATGATCATCCCCTTTTTTGCAAGTTCGATGGCCTCACCAACCTCGTGAGTAGGGCAGACGCATACAGGACAGCCAGGTCCAGCAAAGATCTCGATATTATCAGGTAGCATGGCCCTTATCCCCCATCTCTGGACAGTATGCTCGTGGGAGCCACATACATGCATAACCTTTATCCTTCGCTCATGGGCCTCCCTTTCTATTGAGGCAATCAACCCTTTTATCGTCTCTTTCATTATGCTTAGCCTGTAGGGGGAAGGGCTCCCAAAAAATCTTTAGATTTTTTGGGAAACCCTCTTTGACCTGTAATCCTCAATAGCCTTTCTCAGGGCATCTGCGCCAAGGTTTGAGCAGTGCATCTTCTGAGGAGGAAGTCCTCCAAGGGCATCTGCCACTGTCTCCTTTGATATCTGCAAGGCCTCTTCAAGGGTCTTTCCCTTAACCATCTCTGTCACCATACTGCTAACAGCGATTGAGGCACCGCAGCCAAAGGTCTTAAACTTTGCATCAACGATCCTTCCATCCTCGACCTTAATAAAGATCTTCATGACATCCCCGCAGGTGGGATTTCCTTCCATTCCTATCCCGTCTGCATCAGGTATCTCCCCAACATTTCTTGGGTTCATGAAATGGTCCATCACCTTTTCACTATACATAGAAACCTCCTTTCTTACTCAATAGTTAACAAAACAAATCCTATTTCCCTTCTTCCCCTGGTGCATAGCAAACTCCCCCTTCCTTCTCTTCCCATCCCTTTGCAAAGGGTGAGATCTCCCGGAGCCTGCTGATAATCTGGGGGAACTCGCTGAGGGCATAATCAATATCATCCTCAGTATTTCCCATACCAAGGGTAAACACAATAGATCCCTGGGCAAGGCTGGCTGATACACCCATTGAAAGAAGAACAGGCGATGCCTTTAATGCCTTTGAAGAACACGCCGAGCCACTCGCAACATAGATACCCTTAGCTGATAGCATGAGAAGCATTGCCTCTCCCTCGATATACTCGACAACAAAACTTGCATGGCCTGGTAGTCTGTTCACAGGATCACCGGTGAGGTATACATTATCAACCTTGAGGATCCCTTCAATCAGTCTATCTCTCAACTTCCTTACATGCTCCATTCGCCTTGTCATCTCCTCCTTTGCCAGTTCAGCAGCCTTACCCATACCAACTATGGCGGGCACATTCTCTGTACCAGCCCTCCTTCCGCCTTCCTGAATACCACCATATATGAGTGGTACTATCCTCAAACCCTCCCTCACATATAATGCCGCTGCACCCTTAGGTCCGTAGAACTGATGTGCTGCCATGCTCAGCAGATCAACACCCAATTCCTTAACATCAATCGGGATGTTGCCAGTAGATGCAACCGCATCAGTGTGAATGATAATCCTGTGTTCCTTTGCTATCTTAGCGATCTCCTTAATGGGCTCAATCGTCCCTACCTCACTACTTGCATGGATTATGGAGATCAATGTAGTCTCCTTTGTTATCGCCTTCCTCACAGATTCAGGCTCTATGATTCCGTTCTTATCAGGGGTCACATATGTGACTGTGAATCCCATCTTTTCCAGAAACCTTGCTGAGTTAAGGATTGAATGATGCTCCATCCTTGAGACTATTACATGTTTACCCTCATTCTGCCTTGCAAGGGCGATCCCCCGAAGGGCAAAGTTATTAGACTCAGCACCGCTTGAGGTGAATATTATCTCAGAGGGTTTACAGTTTATGAGGGATGCCACCTGGCCGCGGGCATTCTCAATAGCATTCCTGGCATTAACACCAAGGGGGTAGAGACTTAAGGGATTTCCAAACTCCTCATTCAGATAGGGCATCATCTCCTTCAATACATCGGGATGCAATGGATTTGTTGCTACATGATCAAAATAACACTTTCTCATATCTTACCTCGCTCTCACCCGGGATATGCTTACCGGGATCATTAATTATTTTTTCTTATATAGAATT
>JBBIPQ010000077.1:0-8691 GCA_037442785.1 Nitrospirota bacterium | reverse complement strand
CATTACCTATTCAGAGGCTCACTCGTTTTATCCTCAACTTTGATATGTCCATTGTCCCTAACCCTCTCTTATCTGCAATCCTGACATATCCCAGATCACTTCCTTTCATCCCGAAGAGGGTAGCCCCAAGGGAATCTATGGCAATCTGATCGGTCCCAACAATGACTGTGTCGAGCCTCCTTACATCATCGAGACTTCCTCCCTGCGGTCCATTTGCTGTAAGCACCCTTATAGCATCAAGGATCGTGAGAGTAGGCTTAATAAACATGGAAAGATCAACAAGGCTCTCATCAAGCCTCTGATGGATGTGTCTTCTTGATCCACCCATGACCCCCATCCAGTTCTTCATGGACATGGTAAGTTTTGCCAACCCATGATGTTTTGCTATCGGAATATTTATGATCTTATCAGCCTCGAATAACTCTGTATAAAGGGGCCATGATTTGATTGCCTCCCCTTTAATATCCATCTCCTTGAACTTCCTGTCATCCACATAAATGACCTCTGCACCGGCTGCCTTTGCAGCATCTGCAATCCCGCTCTGGACATAACACCTTCTTGGATCATTGACCGTCCTGTCAAAGACCTTAACCTTTCTTGCCCCTGCCTCATAGCACATCCTGACCACCTCTGCCACCACATCAGGATTCGTATTTGCTGCCTGCTCAGGTCTTCTATCCCAGGCCATGTTAGGCTTTAAGACAACAATGTCCCCCCTTGAGATAAACCTCTTGATGCCACCTATAGCATCTATAGCAGCCCTTGTTATCTTAGATGCAGAAGGGCCACGGGCAATGACAAGGTCAACCCTATCAGATGCGTTACTGCTGGAGAAAACTGCATCAAGAACAGATGGAACTGATAGGCCGACCATTGCTATTGCCGCTGATTTTATGAACTGCCTCCTTTTCATGTCTGCCTCCTTAGATTGATGAAGCATTCATCCACTATCCCTATTATAGAGCATATCCCTTGTCTTTTGTCGATACAAATTTGGATTTTTGTGATATGATTGTCTTAGGAAAAGCCTTCAAGGAGGTGCATCATGAAGATACTTCTGGCAACGGACGGCTCTGAGTATTCCGAGATAGCGGCTCATTTCCTGTCTCGCTTGTGCCTTACCCAGGATGATGAGATATTGATCCTACATGCTATATCATCAGCACCTTTCAGGGATGACAGGGATTCCTATTATGAGGGCCTTAAAAGGATAAAGAGAGAAATCGCACCAAGGATACTTGATTCAGCAGTAAATATCCTGAAACACCTTGATGTGAGGCTGAGCACAGCCATTATAGATGCCTATCCTGACAGCGGAATAATTGATGTGGCTTTAGAATCAGGAGGAAGTCTTATTGTTATGGGTGCAAGAGGGCTAAGGGGCATTAGATCCTTTCTTTTAGGCAGTGTCACACGGGCTGTAGCGATCAACTCGCCTGTACCTGTCCTTGTTGTAAAACCTTCAAAGAAAAAGACCGAAGGGACATTAAGGATCCTCTATGCCACCGATGGCTCTGATTTTTCTAAAGAAACAGGGATTTTCCTCACATCAATACCCTTTCCTGAAGAAACCTCTTTTACGATACTCAATGTTATCCCATCAAATTATATATCTATACCTGATAGATACCTGATTGAGGTAGGAGAGAGGGTGAAAGAGGCTGTTGCAAGGATAAGGGAGACCGAGGCTACTCGATCTGATATGACTGTGAGGGAGGCAAGGGATATACTTGGCAGAAGATTCAAGAATATCGGGGTTTCAGTAAGATTCGGAGACCCCTCAATTGAGATACTTAATGAGGCATCCTCTGTAGAGGCTGATATAATTGCAGTGGGAAGCAGTGGATTAAGGGGGATAAAGGGCATGCTTGGAAGTGTCTCAAGATATGTTCTGGGACATTCGGAATGCTCTGTATTAGTCGGGAAGATAAAGCAATAATGAACCTTTGTCCTCATGGCAAGGGTCAGGTCTACACTCTTGACAGAGGCCAATTACACTTGTGAAATGTGTAGACCCTGACCCTCACGTACGCTCACTCTCCACCGAGATTGAACCATTATGGTCCCTGACTATCCCCGAGCATATCGAAAGGCCAAGGCCGACACCCTTTCCAACGGGCTTTGTTGTGAAAAATGGATCAAAGACCCTCGGCAGTATCGCGTCAGGAATCCCCGGCCCATCATCGATTACCCTCACCTCTACATAATTATTTTTACATTCCGTCTCGATAGTTATAGTTCCCTCTGGCCTGCCCTCGACCGCGTCGATAGAGTTGAGAAGAAGGTTAATTATCACCTGCTCTATCTGCTTTGGGTCGGCTTTTACCATCGGAATGCTGCTCAGGACTGTCCTGATCTTGACCCTGTTTCTATCAACAAGACCCGATAAAATCGTTACTGTCTTGAGGATAATATCATTTATGTTGACTGCTGTAAATGACGGCCTTGACTGATTTGAGAAATCGAGCAGTCCTTTGATAATTTCACTCCCCCTCCTCGCCTGCTCTATTATGATACCTAACTTTTCTTTTTGTCTCTCGTTCATCTCAGGGTCGTTCATAAGTTATATGCCATACATTGCATCCTCCTGCCATCAGGGAGCCGATTCCCATCAGATTGCCCCCGACAAGGGCTGATAAGACCTGTCGTCCTGGTGGAAAATTTCCTATCCTGAACTCCCCAAGATGGACAGAAGACAAGAATGAACCTATGACGATGCCGAAGATAAAAGGGATTTGCGTAATTGTTACCGAGTCGGCGCCTGTCCCGACCCTGCTACTCATTATTGTTCCGTATAAAAGCCTCATACGGTCTTCTTTGAAAAAAAGCAGGTCTGCAGTATGAGAAGGGAAGATTCCCCCTTCGAGATAGGCTGACAATTTTGCATAGCCTGAAGTAACAGAAAGAGGCCGTCCTGAGAGGATATACGACATCATGATGATAAATACCATGACCATGGCGGCCTTCCATGGGTCAAGATAACCCTGCGCATAGGACTTTTGCGTCCACTTATTTTCTTTCTTCCATCGATAGAAGAGAAAAACTGCTATCAATACCAGAATGAATACAGGCACTTCCATCCTGCCAGTAATATGTTCGAGGGCTGTATTTTCCCCATGCATTGTTGTGGCCCTGATGAATGACAGATTAACTGGATAGAATTCAGCAAAAAACATGCCTCCAGAAAGAAGTCCAACAAAGGCAAAGGCACTCACAAGGTTCCCTGTCCCCATCTTATAGAGTGTTCCGACTGCACAGCCTCCAGCCAGCACCATGCCTGTTCCAAAAATTACGCCCCCTAATAGATTGCCGATTGAAGGGAGACCAAAAAAAGATGGAGGATAAGACGAGACCAGACCGGATATTCTGCTCAGGTATAGGAACAGAGACGTTAAGGTAACAAGGAGAAAAAGGGACCTCATCTTGAAATAATCCCCCAGCAGAAAGATGTCACGGAATATCCCTGCCATGCAGAAATCAGACCTGTGCATTACGACACCCAGCACAACACCGAAAAAAAGATGGGTTATAACAATATAGGAGAATGCCGTCAGCACCTTTTATCTCCGCACTATTATAACGCTAAAAAAGCTCATTATGTCAATTTTTAAATATCATGGTATAGATAAAATGTTTCACGTGGAACAATGAAAGTGAAAGTGAAAAGGTGGAGGCAGAAGGCCTCTACAGGTAAAGACCTAACATCCATATAAATTTTATCATAAAACCAGTGAAAGTGAAAAGCACATGTGTCCTCGCTTCCGGGGCCCTTTACCTTGCATACGAAAAACGAATTGATAAAGTCTATTTATTGATTATCCTGATCGCCTTTTTGTTATCTGCTGTCTTAAGGATGCAGATCGATGTCCTGCCTGATGATGCGGTCCCATAAATATACTCTATGTTTATACCCGCATCAGCGATCCTTTTTGCTACTTTCTGCAATTCACCGATCCTGTTTGGCATCTCTACCGAAACCACATCCTCATCTCTTGCCTCGATCCCCAGCGGGGCAAGCGCCCTTTTTGCCTTTGCATTGTTGTCAGTGGTCATCACAAAGTATGCGGTCTCTCCCATTTCGTAGGCGCATATGGCTGAGATATTGACCTTTGCGCCAGAGACTGCTGTAGTGATCTCTGAAAGCAGCCCGGGCCTGTTGGGCATCGAGAAATTAATCTGCCCTGCCTTCTTTGCCTTTGCCATCTCACACCTCCTGAGATTATTTGATTGTATTTTACAATATGCCCGTGAAAAGTCAAGAAGAGGGGTCCCCAAAAAATCAAAGATTTTTTGGGGTATCAGTGCCGAGCCGCACTGTCGCACTTCCCATTTGTTACCTGAGCGGGTCTCCAGTGCTCCGGCAGGAAAGATTTGCCACACAGGAAAAATTATTCCTCCCCAGGCAAAAAGTGAAAGATAAAGACAGACTGTCTGTCCTCTGTCCTCTGTTGTCTGGCATGTCGATTGCAAGGATTTGGGAAAAGACCTATACGGTCTCTGGAGGTTTAAAATGAATATTCTGTTTAGCTGTATTATAGTTATGGGAGTAATGTCCGTTGCTCTGGCAATTCTCAGGGGTATCGATGTGAATATGATCTTTAATCCCGACGCCCTTTTGATAGTTGTAGGGGGAACGGTCATAGCCCTGTTTGTGGGTTTTCCCTTCAAGAGGGTAAGGGATACTGCCCGCGACATTATTGATGCATTCCGGGAAGGGAGCAACAGGGAGACTATTACAGGGGACATTCTCGATATAGCGAGGATTTACAGAAGGGCAAATATAAAGGCACTGGAGGACTGGATAAAAAAGAAAAGGGGTAATGATTTTCTCAGGCTCGGGATAGGGCTTCTGATAAACCACCATAGGAGTGTGGATATAAGGAACATAATGGAAAGGGAGATGAGCTTCAGGATTGTGAACTATAACTTCAACCAGAATATGCTCAAGACGATTGCAAGGCTTACGCCATCGCTGGGGCTTGCAGGCACAGTTATAAGCCTCATCAAGATGTTTAAGAATCTCCAGTCTGTAGATGCAATCGCTCCTTTGATGGCAGCAGCACTTATGTCCACCTTTTACGGTGTGATGATCTCGAATATGTTCATATTACCCCTGTATGCGAAGTTAAAAGAAAGGGCTGTCTTTTCTGAAACACTCATGAGCATAATCATTGAAGGCATAGTGGCCATAAATGATCATGAACATCCATTTGAGATTGAAGAAAAGATTAAAGGATACGAGGCAGTGAAGGATATCCGTTCATCGAGAATCAAGGTACTTGCCCCTACCATTAGCAGGGTTTAGTTTCAGGATGGACAGCAGGGGAGATAACGGCACCAACCGGGTGCCCTAGGACTGCAGGAGATGCCATGCCAGAAGACCCCCGTTTACAGGAAGATCATCGAGAGGTCAAGGGTATCTATTGACAGCGACAGCAACTGGCTTATTACAATGAGCGATGTGATGTCTCTGCTGCTTGTGTTTTTTATTATGTTCTTTTTCACGACACGGGCTGCGCAGAAGGATAAGGGGCATGGTGATAGCAGGGTATCAGATATCGTATCTTCCTCTGCAGTTTTAACCCCTGTCGGAGTCCCCGAAAAGTCAAAGACCTTTTTGGGTGCACCTGTCAGCACCGCAGAGGATATAAAGGGTGAGATGGAATCCCTGATAAAGGGCCTCAATATGGAGAATGAGGTCTCTGTCGATGCAGTCGAAAAAGAGATTGTCATAACGATGAAGGAATCTGTCACATTCAGGCCGGCCGAAGCAGAAATACTGAAAGACTCTATCCCTGTTCTCGAAAGGATTGCTGCCATCATCATGAGGCATCCCTCATTCATGGTCGAGATCGATGGTCATACAGATAATGTTCCTATAAGCACACGACATTATCCATCAAACTGGGAGCTTTCAGTTGCCCGTGCTGTAAGCGTGCTCAGGTATTTTATAACAAACCACGATATAAACCCCTCGAGATTTTACATAAAGGGCAATGCCGACCAGCGGCCGATCGTGCCGAATGATACACCTCAGCAGAGGTCTCGAAACAGGAGGGTCGAGATCAGGCTCAAAGAGGCAAAGCCCCTTTAGAACCCCAAATAAATATGCCTTCCGAGCTTCCGAGCTAATGTTGGGGGGTTTGAGGGACTTTGTCCCTCAAAGGGGCAAAGCCCCTGTTGTAATGGAAAAGGCCCTTCTCATACCCGAGTTCCTTATTGCAGGCAACTATACAGGCACCGCAATTCACGCAGGATACGTCCTTTTTATTCCTCCTCGGAAGTACACCCATGAAACATGCCTTCTCGCACCCCTTACAATCGGTGCATTCTGTAATCCTTGCGCTGTCCATCGTAATATGCAGAGATGCAGGGTTTATCCAGCCAGAGAGCATCTGCATTAACCCGGCAGCACAAACATACTTACAAAAGACATGTCTAACAAATATCGAAGTAACAAGCATATATATGGTGACGCCTGCAACACCGGCCTTTACCCCGGAGGAAAGATTCCAGTTGATGATCTGGCTCCAGATGGTCTTCGGCGCAATAAAATAACCGGTCAGTGATACGCCAGCCATGAGCGGCAGAGCGATGAAGCTCGACACAGCGATTGTTGTGTATAACAGTTTATTGCCCCTTTTTACTTCAGGGTCGTTGGATTTTTTACCATAAAGGCTTCTTCTGCCCATGAGTTTGAGTGATAGGAAATCTACATACTCAAACATCGCTCCCTCGGGGCATAGCCACCCGCAGAAAAACCTTCCGGTGAAATACCCAAGCAGGGGGAACAGGGAAAGCAGAACAACCCATGGAAGTATGGCCCTTAATACAAAATGCAGGGCAACATGGGTAGCGCCTGCGATGCTGCGGTCAGCATAGAAGCCCTGCCTCAGACCGAGGCTCCAGACGTGGCCCAGGACTATAAGCTCTTTTGTGGTAGAATCATAACGAAGCATATCAAGGACAGGCATGAGGAATATCAGCAGGATAAATAATATCTGTGTTATCCTTCTGAAGATAACAAGTCTGTTTATCCTTGAAGAATTGACCATACAGATTTATACCAATAAAAGCTCATTGTAAGATATGAGATACATCATAAGGCTTAGGGGGAGGGCTGCCTGCCTTTATGGAGGGAGATGGCAGACAGCCTTGGGGGAGAAAAATAAATTCAGGATTATTTTAGTCTTATTTATTCGTTTTGTCAATATGGGAAATAGGAAGAATCAAGGTAAAGGGTCAAACTATTGATTATTTTGACCTCTTTTGTTTATTGTTATTTGTATCACTGATTCCTCACAAGGGGGTTGATATGGATATAAAGAGATATGTCTTTGAATTAGCAATGGAGGCAAGGGCTGGCGCAAGGTCTCTTGCGAGGGCATCATCAGCACAGAAAAACCTTGTACTTGCCAAGATGGCGGAGGCCCTTGAGGAAAGGACGCAGGAACTCATCAGGGAGAACCAGAGGGATATTGAGTACGCTGAGAAGAAAGGGCTATCGAAGGCGTTGATAGACAGGCTTGCCCTGAGCGACAGGACAATAAGGGAGATGGCAAGAGGACTTTTAGAGATTGCACAACTTCCTGATCCGGCAGGAGAGATAACGAGAATGTGGCAGAGGCCGAATGGCATGACAGTCGGAAAGATGAGAGTGCCAATAGGAGTGATAGGGATCATCTATGAATCACGGCCCAATGTAACCGCTGATGCTACAGGCCTCTGCCTGAAGGCAGGCAATGCCGTCATACTCCGCGGGGGCTCTGAGGCCATCAACTCGAACAAGGCAATTGTGAATATACTCAGGGATGCCGCAAGGGCTCAGGGACTCCACGAGGGTGCAGTAACATTTATAGATATCCCTGACAGAGAGGCTATAGTGGAGATGCTGAGGCTCGAAGGCGTTATTGACCTTATAATTCCGAGGGGAGGGGAGGGGCTTATAAGGACTGTTACAGAGAACTCGAAAATCCCTGTGCTCAAGCATTATAAGGGTGTCTGCCATGTCTTTGTCGACAGGGATGCGGATCTCATAATGGCAGAGCAGATATGCTTCAATGCAAAGGTTCAGAGGCCTGTAACTTGCAATGCTATGGAAACGATGCTTGTTGATGAGGCTATTGCCGAGGGATTCCTCCCTGTGATGCTTAAGAGGTTCAAGGGTGCAGGGGTTGAGCTCAGGGGCTGCCCCAGGACCCTCTCCATATATCCTGATATAAAAGAGGTAAAGGAGGGGGATTTCTATAATGAATACCTCGACCTCGTCCTGAATGTCAGGGTTGTCAAGGATATGGACGATGCGATGGAGCATATCGCAAGGTACGGCTCCGGTCATTCGGATGCGATAGTCACGATGAACTATGACAGGGCGCTGAGGTTTCTGCGGGAGGTGGATTCCTCGGCGGTGTTTGTGAATGCCTCCACAAGGCTCAACGATGGCTATCAGTTCGGTCTCGGTGCAGAGATAGGCATATCAACGGATAAGATACATGCGAGGGGACCGATGGGGCTTGAAGAGCTAACATGCACAAAGTTCATAATATTTGGAAGTGGACAGCTAAGGGAATAAAAGTGAACAACGGTCGTTGGTTAAGACATTACCATCACCTGATTGAAGACATTTAGGGAAGAAAATTTGTAGATCAACTCCAAGGGCATCAAGGTTAATCACGGGAAAGATTACTATAT
>JBBIPQ010000076.1:0-8808 GCA_037442785.1 Nitrospirota bacterium | reverse complement strand
TGAGAGGATCAAACCTGAAGCTGATAGCCCTATCCCTTGCGATCTCCTTCATCATCCCTATCTCCTCAAGATTCTCCTTCATTGCCATTGTCTTGAGCTTCAATGGGATCTTCCTAC
Source organism: Nitrospirota bacterium (assembly GCA_037442785.1). GTDB lineage: Bacteria > Nitrospirota > Thermodesulfovibrionia > Thermodesulfovibrionales > UBA9159 > JBBIPQ01. The sequence goes on along the minus strand of JBBIPQ010000076.1, from coordinate 8,691 downwards.
TGACAAGCCTGTCAATACCCTCCATGCATCTTCTGAAGGATCCCTCTACCCTTGTTACTGTCTCATAGGTCTTCTCAGTCCCACCATAAAGGGTTATCTCAACAGAAAAGGGTCTCCATTCATTCAGGAAATCCGCTATTTCATCATTGATTAAGGTCCCATTGGTAAAAAGGGTAAGGAGTATCCCCCTTTTTTTTGCATGTATCCAGATGTCCTTAAAGTCCCTTCTTAAGAGGGGTTCCCCTCCAGTGAAGAAAAGCCAGAGACAGCCATTACTGGCAATAGAATCAATGATCGCCCTTAAAGTCCCTTCTTAAGAGGGGTTCCCCTCCAGTGAAGAAAAGCCAGAGACAGCCATTACTGGCAATAGAATCAATGATCGCCTTAACAGTCCCTGTATCCATCTCCCTTTCCATCTCTTCTCTATCGCTGGCAGGCAGGTTACAGTAGCAATGAACACAGTTATTGTTACATCGGAAGGTCAGCTCAATCCCACCAAGAAGGGGTATCCTCCTTGAAAGTGCCTTCTGATAAAGAGAATCCCTCCATTCAGAATAACTGATCTCTCCTATACCATGGGCGCAATCCATCACATCGCCCTTATAGCCCCTATCCTTTCCAGATCAGCTATAAAACCCATGACGTCCCCTTCCACATCTGGAGGTGAGTCGTATTCATCCCTTATAATCTCTATGATCTCTCCTGAGTCCCTCTTACCATCTATGAGTTCCCATATCCTTGAGCCAACCTCATTTAATACATAAATGGAATCCATATCAGCGACATTATTCCTCACAGGGACAAGGATCACCTCCTCATCAAGCCTCCTTGAAACGATTGATTCATCCTTAACATAGATCATATGTCAAGACTCCTTATATATTCTATCACATCCCTGTCAGGTCTGAACATCAGCTCATAGCATGGAATATCCCTGACAAGCCTTTCTATGATCTCCACTGCCCTATGCATACCTTTCCTGTCCCAGAGAGGGGAAAAGGACCTCGCAATGATCCCTGACACAGCCTCTGAAAGGCTGAGGGTTCTTATGCTATTCTTACTGCCATGCCTGATAATAAAGACAGCCCTCAACCTTACCCTTTCAGGTTCACAAGCTGTAAGTTCGCCATGCCAAGGGGTTCCATAGGCATAGAAGAGCCCTCTGATCTCCCTTACGATTGTCCTGTCATCATTCAGTACCTTAGCACCATCAGCATTTAACCACTGTTTAGCCATTGTGCTCTTACCAGCTCCTGAGAAGCCTGAAAAGATATAACCATTACCGTTGTCATTGATGCAGCAGGCATGAAGAAGGATACCCTTGTAAAGGGGAAGTATGTTTATGAAGATCACCTCATCAACAGGATAATGAAACGGAAGGAGACAGGGGAATATGGATCTTCTGTATCTTGAAAGTCTTGCCAATCCTGAAGGGTCCTTAATGTGAACACACCCCTTTTTCTCCTTCACAGAGACCTGAACAAAGGCTATGGGTCGTGTACTACCACCTCTAACTTCAATACAGAAATCTGCATGGTCATTAAACGCAATAGACCATAAGCCAGGTGAATCAAAGCAACCCTGATATCTCTTATCAGGAAGATTCTTACAATCCTCAAAGGTTATGTGAGCACGTCCACCCTCGGTGGAGAGAAACCTTCTGTAACAGGGATCCTTAATAGCCTCATTACCAGCCCTTTTTAATGATAATGAAATACCACCGATCTTGATCTTCATGGAATCAAGAACCAGGTCTTTTTGATCGCCTCCGGCATACCCTTTTCTGTTTACATCTCGCCAGAACAGCCTCTTCGGGCTTGAGTTCAACCCTTTTGATTGTTGGTTTTGAGTACTTCTTCTTCATACATGCCTCCTTGAATATAATAACATTTCTCTTATCTCATGTCATTCCCTAATCTTTTAAGCCTCTGCTGGGCAAAACGGCTTGAGGGATTCAGGACAAGGGCCTTCCTGTACTCATCCATTGCCCTGTAGGCTATGCCAAGTCTGTCATAGGTCCTGGCAAGGCTTACCCTCAGACTATAATCATCAGGTTTTAGATTAACCCCCTCCTCATAGATTGACAACGCCTCTTTGAGCATATCCTTCTTCTCGTAAATGCCACCGATCCTCAGATACACCTCTGGCATGACCGTGCCATTCCTCTCGAGATCCCTTTTCATAAGGGAAAGGGCATCCGTATAAGCATCCAGGGCCTCATCCAATTCCCCCCTCTCCTCCCTGAATCTGCCATACTGAAGCTGAGCCAAGGTATTTTCAGGAATTACATCCCTGATTTGGTCTGGCGAAAAACCTGAGAGGATAAGTCCTGTGAGGTAAAGCCTGGTGTTAGAGGGATCGAGTTCAATGGCTTTTTTTATCTCTGTCATCGCCTCTGCCTTCCTTCCCTTTGAGAGGAGCCACAGGCCGTAATTCTTCCTGAGCCATGCTGAGGTTGGATCATATCTTATGCTAAGGACAAAGCAGTCATCGACAGTGTCCTTCAGTCCCTTTCTGTCAAGGGTGAGACAGAGCATCTGTAGATATTCACCACTTAAGGGATTGAGCCTCACAGCCCTTCTATAATCTTTCAGGGCGTCATCATCCAGTCCGAGAACGGATGAGATATTACCCCTTGCAAAGGGGATCTCGGGATCTACAGGGTTCAGTCTCATCGCTATATCAAGCATCCCTTTTTTCTTAAGAAGGTTTTCCCTACCGTCCCTTACAGGTCCTGATATTGAGGCACTATAAAGTCCGGATATTACGATTAAAGAGACAACAAGGGTCATTACTATCGAGAGACCATAGACTGGCGAGCGAAGATATTTCGGAATAATCCTTTCGGAAAGCAATGTCCCTTTTTCCTCAGTGGGCTTAATATTTATAGCAATGATGGATATTGCTAACAACACGAAGAAATATAGACCGTTTGCTCCAATGTGGAGGTTAAAGTCAGTGATACTGTGTATCAAAATCCCTGTTACGCCTGTCATCGCCCCTATACTGAGGATCCTTGCATCAAGGAGCCTTCGCTTCATCAGACCAGTAAACATAATCCTGTAGAATTTAAAGATGGCATAAAGGACAATAATCAGACCTATTATCCCCATCTCAATAGTCCCCTCGATGTAATCATTGTGGGCATGCTCCCATCTCTCCTGGGATGGAATAGTCTTATATCTGGGATAGACCTTTTCATATGTGCCAGGGCCCGTGCCTGTAAAGGGGAAGTCCTTGACGATCCTTACAGAGTCTCTCCAGTTATGGAGCCTCATCTCCGAGGATAGATCAGACTGTTTAAGTTTCTCAAATCTCTCTATAACCATGTCCCAGCCAAACCATCCAACGGTGAGGAGTGTTATTGCTGAGATAAGGACGATAATTATGCCCTTTTTTTTGGTTGAGTTTCGTAGAATAAGCATGGCCCCGAAAAGGAGCATCGAGATGCTTAACCCTATGATCCCTCCCCTTGAAAGGCTGACAAAGAGGGCAGTGATCATGATCACGACAGCAGTTAAGGAGAGGATGAATATATTGGCCCTCTCGTGACGCATGAATTCTGATAGGCCATATCTAAGTCCCTTCTTAAGGGATAGGGAGGGTGAGAATCTTATGAGCATCCCTGTGGATAAGGGTATCAGCATCTCCATTAGACCGGCAAAATGGTTTCTATTGACATAGGGACCAAAGGGAGTTCCTCCCTGTCGGAGTTTCCTGATCCAGAGGATCTTTTCATTATTGAATATCATCTGAAACAAACCTATCAGTGCCACGACTGTGCCAATGACCATCATGGCCTTAACAAGCCTGAGGAGTTGTCTTTCTTTAGAAAATAGCTGGATGGTCAGAAAGAATGCCATGATATAGGTGAGTAATCTCATCATCTCTAATAATGTCCCGTAAGGAAAGAGTGAAAGGGTAAATAGGCAGCTATCCCCAAGAAGTTTATTGTTATAAACCTCATACGTCCCTGGAGAGATGACCTTTATTACAGGCTGAGGCAGAGGTATTAAATGAAAGACCCCTAAAATAAGAATCAGTAGCATCGGGATAAAAAGGGGTGTTTCAATTAATCTTATCCCCTTTGAATCAGCCGATGAATTTCCTTTCAACCATAGCAAAAAGATAACAAAAATGGAAAGTTCCATTAAGGCGATAGACCATACCTCAACGGTTCCGAATAGAAGGGGAGATAAAAAAAGGGTAAAAATCAGGCCCTGGCGAGCGATCCTCAATGACATCACCTTTAAGACGTCAACCGTTTAATCCTTTTTTTCAACACCATAGGAATAATAAGGATAAAGATACTCGTATCCTTCCCCTTTTGTATCAAGACCATTAAGCACAGTGCCAAGAATCCTGGAATTTATATCCCTCAGTAGCTTTACTCCCCTCTTTGCAACATCAAAGGTGGTCTTTCCAGCCCTGACCACTATCACTGTGCCATCAACCAGGGTGGAGAGTATTGATGCATCAGTGACTGTTACGAGAGGGGCTGAATCAAAGACAATCACATCAAACTTCTCTGAGGCAAGATCTATAAACTCCTTCATCCTTTTTGAACTGAGAAGTTCCGAGGAATTGGGAGGGATAGGTCCTGATGTTATTAAGCTCAGATTGGTCACACCACTTTCCCTGGTAATCTCCTTAATAACCTGTCTTGTCAGGAAACTGCTGAGTCCCGTGGAATTATCAACTCCAAATACAGCATGGAGCTTCGGTTTTTTGAGGTCAGCATCAACCAGAAGGACCATCTTATCAAGTTGTGCCAGAGAGACCGCAAGATTTACCGCAGTAGTTGTCTTGCCCTCATCCTCAAGAGGGCTTGTGATTACAATGCTCTTTATCGGTTCAACAGAGGAAAGAAGGATAGATGTTCGTAAGGATCTATAAGCCTCACTAATAACGGAGTTTTGATCAAGATAGGCCATGAGTTCTAATTTTTTGTCCTGTAACTCCGAATTGTTCATTAAAGGTATAACCCCAAGAAGTGGTACCGATAGTTTCTCCTCCACATCATCAGGTGTCTTGAAGGTATCGTCAAGATATTCAAGGGAAAAGGCTATTCCAACACCTCCAAAGATACCAACTATTATAGAAAGCAGTATATTCAAGAATTTCCTTGGCTTCACAGGAGATCTCGGAATCTCTGCCCTGTCTATTATGGATATATTGAAGGGCCTGACCTCCTCAATGATGCTCGTCTCCTTGACCCTCTTAAGTAGGGCTTCATACATCTGCTGATTGCTCTCAACCTCCCTTTTTAAGACACCATACTGGATGGCCTTCTCTGAAAGGGCGAGGGCCTCTCCTTTTCCCTGGGCAAACTGATGTCTGAGGCTTGCCTCCTTTGCCTTTGCGAGTTCATAATCATTCTTAATGGCCTGAATTGCCCTTTTAACCTCACTGGCTATCTTGTCCCTGACTGCCCTCAGGTCCTCCTTGAGCCTTACCATCTGGGGATGTTTTTCCCCGAACTTTTTTGACATCTCGATTATATCCTTTTCGATCTTTATCTCCTCGGTTCTGAGTGCCTGTATAACCGGGTCTCCTGCGATGGCTGGAACAGTAAGTGCCTCGGATGTATTGTTTCCGAGCCCTTTAACCTGGTTATACAATGCCTCAGCCTCCCTCCTCTTTGCCTCTGCCTGGATAAGCTGATAACTCAGATTCTGTAGTTTCAATGGTGTAACAGCCTCCTTATTCTCCAGTTCGACAATATCCTTGTCCTTCATGTAAGCCTGTAATGCCTTCTGAGAGTCCTCAAGCTTTTTCTTTTGCTCTTCTATCTTTTTTGTCATCCATTCAACAGCCTGTCTTGCCGCTCCCATCTTGATATCCAGGACTTGTTCTACATAGGCATTGGCTATGCCATCAGCAATGGCAGCAGCAAGCCTCGGCTCAGGATACTCGAAACTTATATTCACTATTCTGCTGTTTTTGACAGGTTCTACCCTAAGACCTCCCTGTATCTTCCTGGCAAGGATAATAGTTGTATCAACGGGTTCTCCCTTATTTGTTACATGGCCTGAGCCAAACATATTCTTCAGCCCTGCGAAAAGACTGTAGAAAATCCCAATCTCTGTCTTTTTCAAGGCAGTATTGAATTCTGGATTCTGTTCAAGGTTGAGGTTCTTCACAACCCGGATCGCTGTGGCAGTACTCTTTATAAGCTCGTACTGGGTCTGGTAATAGTCCTCTGAATAAGGGTCATAGTATATCTCCCTGAGTTCGGCGAGGTTCTTGAATTCCCTATCAATGAGGACCCTGGTTGTCGCCTTATAAATAGGGGTTGTAGTAAGTGTGCCAATCGCCACGACAATGACGATGACAGAAAAAAAGGTAAGGACGCTATTCTTCCTCTTCAGGATTATCTTCCAGTAATCCCTTAGATGTATCTCTTCTTGTTCTTCCTTCATCAGAAAAAGCTCTCCGGAACAATTATAACATCATCTGGCTTGATGAGATCATCAAAGCCAACCCTTTCGAGCAGGACCTCCCTTCCATCTTCCTTCCTCTTGATCCTTATCCTCTTTGTTGCAGCCTTATCAGTAAATCCGCCCGCCATTGTGACCGCCTTAATCACTGTCGTGCCTTCCTCAAATTTGTAAGCATCAGGCTTCTTTACCTCTCCCGTGACATAAAAGAAACCGGCCTTTGGGATATAAATACTATCACCGTCCTGAAGGGTCAAATCAATGCTCGTGTCTCCCTTCTCGATAAGCTGTCTCAGATTCACATTGATGGTCTGCTCTCCCTCGGATGATTTCCTCTTAACAATAGCCTTGTCACCAGAGTCCTTTGTAAGACCTCCAGCCTTTGATAAAAGTTCAAGGAGTGTTGTCTGACCCGGAAGTTCATAAAGTCCTGGTTTAGATACTTCCCCTATAATGGTGACCTTTTTGCTCCTGAATTCCTCAATAAAGACTATCACCTGGGGATTGACTATATAACCATCTGCAAGAAGGTCTGCTATCTTCTTTGCTATCTGTGGAATCGTCAGGCCAGCTACCCGGACCTCTCCGATTAAGGGGAATAGTATCGTTCCCTCTCCGCTGACCCTCGCAACAGTCGTAAGGTCAGGGTTGTCATAAACGGTTATCCTTAAGACATCCCTTTCTCCAACAATATAATCCTGGGCATGAATAGCTGGCAGGAAGATGAAGAAACTTGAAAGAATCGTGAGAAAGACAAGATAAGGGCGGACCGGTAACTTAGATCGTTGCGGTAATCCTGAAGAAGAATCTATTGTTTTTATAGTCAAAGTCATCAACTGTAGAATCTCTATTAGTATAAAGGTATGCTGCCTCTGTAATCAACCACTTTCTTATCTCGTAAACGATGCCAAAACCTCCTGTCCAGGTGTCATCTCGTCTCGAGAACTCACCCCTGAAACTATCCCTTCCATAGGAAGCGGATGCCCTTGCTGTTATCTTATTCGTCAGTTTCTGGAAATAATTTACCGCAATTCCAGTCGTGATAAAGAAGTCACTACCAAAGACATTCGTCTCATTAGTCTTTCTTATGGCCGTAATCTTAATGGAATGTCTCGGAGTAAAATTGTGATCTATATTAATCTCTGCAATGGATCCCTTAAAACCCTCAATGTCACCCTTGAAATCCTTTATTCCATAACCAGCCTTTACAGTCCCCTTAGTCTTTCCTGTAACCTCCCAGGTTATACCACCGAAAAGGTGATCCTCGGTACTATCAAAGTCATTTGATTCGTCAAAATCAACAACCACATGCTCATACTCAATAAAGGCATAGGTCTTTGGCAAAAATTTGTAATAGAGATAGAGTGCAAGGGAGTTATCGGTCCTGTCCCTGAAACTGTTTCTATCAGCCTCATAATCTATAAGATTATTTGTATAGTCAAGCCTTACCCTGAACCTTTCAGCAAAGCTATAACCCACCGTAAAGGAAAATATATTATTTCTATAAAAATCAAGCTCCTCGCCAATATTCACACCCCTTGGATCATGGTTTCTCGTGAATTCATCAGATAACCCAAGATCAAGTCCTACAGGAAATTTTATATCAAATTCCGCTTTTGCCTTGTGATTATCCGCATTCTCCGAAGAGTATTTATGATACCTTTCAAGGTCTGCCTGATAAAAAAGCTCTAACTTATATCTCTTCTTCTGTCTCGGAAATAAAACCTTAAGACCAGGGGATAGGGTGGTTGAGAAGTCTCCTTTTTTGTCGATACTGGAATTAAACACATTATCTGTGTATTCCTCTTTCACTGAAAGAAATGGATTTATCTCGAATGAACCGATTCTTATGGCATGGGCAGGTTCAGTAATTAATGAAAAAAATACCAACATGGCAAGACCAGGGAACCAGAAAGATTTATGTCTTTTAAAAAGATCTACGGGATGAATGGGCTTACGGATCTTCTGCCACCTCCTCCACCGCCAATTGCTGGAGCAAAGGCAGGGGCAAAGGCAACAGGTGCTGGAGGAGGCGTATATCCAAGACCTGGTAGGGCAAGCCTATCAATTACAGAGGCAATAGCATCAGGTTCAGCACCTCCTTCAATAGCACAACTTACTATAACATCCGAGGAGGCTCCCGCCTTGAATGCTGCCACTATCACATCTTCAAGCCTACCGCCCGCCTCAATAGCACATCTAACCACAATGCAGGCTGAGTGCCCCGCCCTTATAGATTCCTCAACCACAT
>JBBIPQ010000075.1:0-8848 GCA_037442785.1 Nitrospirota bacterium | reverse complement strand
GCCCTTTGTTGTTGGTTTCTCAGCCGAGACAGGTAAGAATCTCGAAAGGGCGAGGAAGAAACTCATGGATAAGGGTGCGGATATGATGGTTTTTAATGATGTTACTGAGTCAGGAGCAGGGTTTGATGTAGACACAAACAGGATAACGATAATTTACAGGGAAGGACAGGAGGAATTTCCATTAATGACGAAGGAGGATGTGGCTTCCCTGATCCTTGACAGGGTGGCTGAAGGTCTTAGAGGAGGTACTCGGCGAGATTGATCCTGTATTTATTTGGATCCATGGTCTTTATAATGGTCCTTAGATATTTTCCGTCTTCTCCTTTTTCTGTAAGATCAACTATCGGTCCACTGACCCTTTTGCCTTCACTGTCTATGATGATCAATACCCTTGGCCTGTCCTGAAAGACTGGGTTTGCCCCGTATACGAGGCCCAATTCCTTTGTATCAAGGAGGACAAGGGTTCCTATTGGATAGACGCCTATCATATTTATGAAGAATTTAAAAAGAAGTGGGTCAAGCTGGGTTCCCGCTCTTTCCATCATAACGCTCAATGCCTTATCAGGGGACATCGGTATCCTCGAATAGACCCTTGAGGAGGTCATGGCATCATACTGATCGGCGAGGCTGACGATCCTTGAATAAAAGTCAAGATTCAGAGATCGGGTTATCTTTGGATAGCCGGAGAGATCATAGTTGAGGTGATGTTCAAAGGTGACTATGGCGGTCCTTATTGATGTATTATCAAGACCTTTTAGCTTTAATATTGCCCTCACTCCCCAGAAAGGGTGTTTCTGTATAATCCTCCATTCATCGTCATTAAAATTGGTGGGTTTATTAAGTATCTCAGGAGGAACCTCCATCTTTCCGATATCATGGAATAGGGCAACAAGTCCGAGTTCAGTGAGGGCCCTTCTGTTCAGACCTATCCTCTGACCAAGGGCAACTGAGAGGATGCTGACATTAACGGAATGGTGATATGTGTATTCATCATAATCCTTGATGGCTGTCATACCAAGCAGTAATTCCTCCTCCTGAAGGATCATATCAACCATTGACTCTACAACCCTTTTGGCCTTTTTAATGCTTACCTTCTCGCCTGACTTTATCTTTGTTATAACACCCTTTGTGAATGAGACTGCGTTAAAGTAAGTCTTCTTAACAACCCTTCTTATATCAAAATCTCCCTCCTCCACTATCTTTTTGAGCGGGCCAACAGATATAGAGTCAATAGTTGACGTTCCTTCCAGGAGTGCCTCGTAAGGGGTTTGTGCATAGGGTGAGGATATGAAGGCCCTCAGAAAAACCTTTACATCCTCCCCCTTAATCCTTCCACTGAAGGTGATGCTACCGAGATCCCTCCTCTTAAACTCTCTGGCGAGAAAATCAAAATTTAAGAGATATTCCATTGCATACCTGACCCTTGTCTCATTGAAATAAAAGAACTCACCAAGGAGTTCAAAGGTAAGGATATTGTATTCCCTGAGCAGGGAGTTGATGGATGTGACGAACTTATCGATTGCAGAGACTACCGCCACATTTCCAATATCATGTATCTGGGCGGTCCTTATTATTACCGCTAACTGATTTATAATGTCCTTTGAATATTTCAGGGCTTCTCTATCTTCGCTCATATTCGATCTTTCTTATAGCGAAATTGGCATACTCCCTTATGAGATTATTCTTTGAGTCCCTTAACCTCTCAAGCACAGCAAGGTTGTCCCTGTTTCCAATGAAACCGAGACAGTAGGCAGCACAGGCCTTATTCTCATCATGTTTTGATCTCTTTAAGAATGCCCTTTTCTTTAAGACCCTGATCAGGAATTCCCTTATCTCATCGTCATCCCATTTCGAGAGGGCCTCATAGAACTCCTTTTTTTCATCAAATTCCCTGTTAAGGAAGTCCTTTTCATTAACCTTCGCAAGGATTATCCTCTTTGCAGTCTCTGAGCCAAAATTGCTGAGTGCCTTAACAGCCGTCTTTCTTATACTTGGATCATAGTCATTAAGGCAATCCTTTAGAATCTGGAGGGAATGGGGGCTCTTTAGCTCACCAATAGCCTTAATGGCCTCCCTCCTTACCCTGCTATCAGGATGTCTTACTGTGTCGATGAGATATTCTACTGCCTTTTTATCTCCTATTTGTCTGAGGATGTACAATATATTTCTTACAACATACCATCTCGAATCATAAAGCCCTTTTGCCAGGGTCTGTATATCCATTTTGCCGAGATCAACAAGTAGCGAGATGACCCTTTTTCTTCCATGGATGCTTTTTAATCTACCCAAAAGGGCTATCAGAGGGGATATGGCTGTCTTATCGAGCAGTTCCTTATATTCGAGCAATATTCCCTCATCTATCTCTGGATTGGTATCAAATATCTCTCCCACATAATTGATCATCTCTTCTGAACTTATGGATGAAAGGAGTATGTGGATGAGTTTCTTAATACCTTCGGATATTCCCTTATCCTCTGACATTCTTATCAGTGACTTTGCGATATGGATGAAGGCATCCATATTTCCCTGCTCAAGGGAATAGGTCATCGTGTTCCTTATAAAACGGTATATATCCTCAAGTTCAGCCTGATTCTCGATGTGATAGATCATCTCAAAAAGGATATCCGAGAGCTTCTCTATCTTCCCCTCCTGATCTCCCTCCATCTCCTTGACAAGGGACTGAAGGTCCTTATCTGTCAGATTCACTATGGATATACCATTTACACCCTCTGCAAGGAAGGCGTCTGTGTAAGCCTTCATAATCTCATCAACAGTAGCAGACCTGGTTTTAACGGTTTCTGACGCCTTATCTTCGTAACCTTCATCCTCTGTCAGAAACTCCTCATCAGCCACATACTTTATGTTCTGAAAATCCCTTTCCCAGAGCAGTGTTACTACATCATCATCAACGATTTCCCTATCGAAATCAAGGGCTATAATCTTCAAGAATTCCTCGATCTCTTCCCTGTAGAGACCCTTCAAGAAGGTTAATTCCCTAAGACCGTCCTTAAAAAAGAAGAGGGCGAGATTGTCTTCTTTATCAGGGTTTGAATAAACAGGAGTGGTATCAAGCAGTATCTCATACTGTTTTATCCTTAAGGTCAGTTCATCCCGATAATCAAGGAACTCCCTGAATCGGGAATAGACATCCTCAATGGTTTTAAGATAGATGGGATTATTTTCAGGATACATCCTGATCGTTTTCTTTGCCTTCAGGATGGTCTGAACTATATCCCTTGTGATCCTTACATCATCTATCTGCCTTATATCTTTTGTCATAACCTACAGAAGTTGCAATCTTCTATCCCTTGCAAAGTTTTTCAGTATCATAGCAGCTGTATGCAGTCTCTGAAGCCTCATATTCCTCCATCTGATGGCTTGAACATCATTGTAAGGGAACTTCTCTGCCCTTATCTCTGCCTGGGTCTTCATAATCTCCTGGTAGAGTTTCTTAAGGCTCTCATTATCGAATGGTTTAAGGAATAAGGGGTTAACAGTAACATAGCCCTCGGATATATCCTGAGCAATTGCCTTGAGACTTTTTCCCCTTATGTTAGACATCAGTAACCTTCAGATGTCTTTTCTTCCATTGCCCTGGCCTTTCTGACACCGAATATCCTTGAAACTAGTATACCAGCCTCATAAAGGATAATTATTGGACCTGCCATCAATGTCTGGTTAAAGGCATCCGGTGTTGGTGTCAGTATCGCTGCCACCACAAAGGCAAGTAATATGGCGTATTTTCTGTTTTTTGCCAGGGTTTTGGGTGTAACTATCCCCATGCGGGTAAGAAACACTATGACTATTGGAAGCTCAAAAACCGCACCAAAGGCGAGTATAAATTTAAGACAGAAGTCAACATAATTGCCAACAGAAAGCATAGGCATGATGATACCTGTCTTATAGGTAAGGAGGAATCCCATTGCAAAGGGTAAAACGAAGAAGAAACAGAAGGCAGCTCCGAATAGGAAAAGGATCGTAGCAATTATTACGAATGGTCCTATATATCTTCTCTCCTTTGGCAAAAGACCCGGTGATATGAATCTCCAGAACTGGAAGAGTATTACAGGAAGGGAAAGCATGAGACCTGCCACGAGGGATACCTTTAGGTGCATCCAGAAGGCCTCGGCTGGAGCAAGAAAGACAAGGGAGGGATTCTTTATCTTCGATGGGATAAAAGATATGAAGGGGTATCTTATGGAAAAACTCAGCTCAGACCTAAGTGGAAGGGTAAGGAACTTAAAGAGGTCCTCAGAATAATTGAAGGACAGGAGAAAGCCTATTAAGAGGCCAGTAAGTGATATAATGATCCTCTTCCTGAGTTCAGAGAGATGTTCTGTTAGTGGCATCTTTTCTTCAGTCATTCTGGTCCTTCCCTGTCTTTTCTTTTAGGTCAGGTTCTTTTGTTCCCTCAGTCTTTTCTTCACTTAGATTCTCAAGTCTTATATCCTCTATTGGCCTTCGAATCGCTGATGTATCTATCTCTGAATCGATCTGTTCCTTTACATTATGCATTGCCCTTTTAAGTTCTGCTATACCCTTTCCTATGGTCCTTCCCAATTCCGGCAGTCTTTTTGGACCAAAGACGAGGAGGGCCACGATAAATATAACGATCAGTTCCTGCATCCCGAGATCAAACATCATTCCTCCTCATATATCTTTTTGATAGGTTTTTTATCTCCTGGAAATATATAAGAGATTGAAAGAAGCAGTCTATACTCAGGTGACCTGTTCTTTAAGTCAAAGCCCATCCCTATGGTTGTGAATAGATTTTCGACTGTCACAATCCTGTAACCAATCCGAAGTTCCATATGGTCGAATCTGCCAGAGTAGCTCTTTTTACTGTATAATTCGCTGAGTAATTTAAAATTATGGGAGGCGGCAAACTCGATTCCCGTTGTCAGGGCAATCTCGTCATCGAACCTGCTACTCAGGGGTTTAGAATAAAGGGCATTGACATGGCCTGAAAAAGGTCCTACCCTTTTGCTTACAATCAAACCACCTGAGACACTGCCGTTGGTGCTGAATTGCTCTTTCCCTGTATTTAATGAAGTGGCAACTAAGACTGCTATTGAAGGTCCATATCTGCCTTCATTCAATATCCTGTATTTCAAACCCGCTGATAAGTCCTCGAAACCATCAACATCGTCATTCCAGCCTGAGACATATGGAATGGTGATGTCGAATTCGAGGTCATCGGTGATGCCGTAGCCAAAATTATTCGTAATCCTGTAATAATCGGGCTGTCTCGAGACCTCGAAGCCAAGGGCAAGTCCAGCCTTTCCCTTTTTAAGTCCTTCAGCAGTAAAGGTTGAAAAGATACCATATGGGGGGAGGGGCTGTAAACCCTTCAGGTCAATTGCATAGGATTTTCCTGAGAAGGTTGGCAATAGGAGAAAGCAAAACAGGAAGGCACCCGGTAATATCAGATGATCTCTTCTCAGGGCACCCCAGAAAAGTAGAGATTTTTTGGGGAACCCGATTATTATTAAACCTTTCATTTAGCTAAAGATAACAGAAAAAAAGGCTAACTGTCAATCGAAGAAGATATTTTGCTGCTTGACTTTTTTTGTTGATGGTGTAAAATGAAAATAAAAACAGAGGAGGTTTTAAGATGGCAAAGGCAACAAAGGCAAAGCAACTCAGTTTTTCCCTTCCAAACAAACCAGGCCTGCTCAGTGAGGTTACCTCTGCAATAGCAGGTGCAAAGGTCAATATAACGGCCATCTGTGCCTATGAGATGGGAGAAACCGCCTACTTTGTAATGAATGTTGACAGTAATGCAAAGGCAAAAAAGGCCCTTTCCGCTATCGGTGCAGATGCAAAAGAGGAAGATGTGGTTATCGTTGAGATGCCGAATAGGGTGGGTGAACTCGAAAAGGTTGCAAAGCGGATTGCCGAGGCTGGCATTAATATTGAGTATGTCTATGGCACGGCCTCAACAGGCAGAACATCAACCTGTATCTTTAAAACTGCTGACAACAGAAAGGCATTGAAGGTGATTAATAAGTAGCGAACAAGAGCTGTATTAGTTGGAAACGCATAAGATAGGTGGGTAGAGTAGATTTTTATGCCTCAACCCTGCCTCATGGTGATATAGCCTGAAAGGATTATCATTGACCCTCCAATAAAGGTTTTGATGCTGATCACCTCATCAAGGAAGATAAAACCGAGTAGTATTGCAAACACAGGTTCCAGATATCCGAGTATGGCTGCCCTGTTGGCAGAGACGGTCCTGATCCCCCTGAAATAAAGGACAGGTGCTATGGTTGAATGAACGATACCCATGATGATTACTGCCCAGAGACCCTGAACAACCCCCTCATTGATACCGGAAAAAGGTAATAATATGATGGCAATGATTATATTCTGCGAGAAGGTGAGTGTGAGGGGATGGTAGCTTTGAGAAAAGACCCTGAAGGTTATGACTATAAACGCATAGGCGATGCCAGAGAAGAGGCCAGCTATTATACCCTTAGTATTCCTGTCTCCAGCAAGGATAAGACTGATCAACTGCCCTGTGGACATATTAAACATGATCCATAATCCGGTCATTGATATTATGAGGGCTATGGCTATCCTCAGACTCAATCTCTCTTTTAAAAACAGAGGGGCGAGTAAGGCAACAAAAAGAGGCGCAGTATAATGGGTGAGCACGGCATTTGCCACACTTGTATTTTTGTAGGAATAGAAAAAGGAGTAGGAATTTATGAGGCTTAATGGGCCGAGAATAATGAGTGGTATAAGTCGCCCCTTTTTGGGAATATGCGTCCTCAAGTTTTTCTTAAGAAAGAGCAGAGCCACTATTATCACAGATATTATAGATGAGAGGAATATAAGGATATGAACATCCAGGCCCGAGAGTCTTATCACGACACCAAGGGAACTCCATAGAAACATGGCTATAAGTATGTAAAACATAGGTTCTGGTTAAGTTATGGGCTCTGGATTATAGGCCCATCACCTCCAGTTGTCTCAAAACAAAACTTCTTATATCTTGATGGGAGGGCATGTCTATTAAGTATTTTCCCCTGTCCATTACTGGTATCAGAATGTCTTCGAAGATCCCTCCGCAATCACAGCGGTAGGATTCTTCACCAAAAGGCACTATCATTGATTTCTGACAGCCCTTGCATCTGAGGACCCTTTTTGCACCAGACCACTTTCCCCTCTTTGCTATTGCCTTACCCTCCACCTCCATAATATCCATGGCATAATCGACTACAGGGGCATTGCTGATGGATGTTCCGATTCCGTATCCATCAACAAGGGGGTTGAGCAGAGGGACATCCTCTTCCTTAATGCCACCACTAACATAGAATCTAACATGTTTAAAGCCACGCAGGTTCAGCTCCCAGCGACACTCCTCAAGAATCCTGTAGAAGTTTCCCCTCCTTGATGAAGGGGTGTCGAACCTTACGGCAAAGAGTTTCTCACCCATTGCCTCTGCAACATTGATGCATTCAAATTTCTCATCAAGGAATGTATCGATCAGGGCAACCCTTTTCAATTTAGGCTCAAGGACCTCATCGTAGGCCCTGATTGCCTCTGTAGTAGAGCCCATGCAGATAATCAGGGCATGAGGCATGGTGCCCATTGGGTCCTCTCCGATCACCTCTCCGGATTTAACAACAGCCACTCCATCACAGCCACCTATAAAGGCATTTCTCTCGATCATTGGGGCAAGCACAGGATGCATCCTTCTCGCCCCGAAGCTTATTACAGGTCTATCACCGGCAAGTTTCTTGAATCTGGCTGCCTTTGTGGCCACGCCCGAGGCCTGGCATATCAAACCCAGGATTGCTGTCTCATAGACACAGAAGTCCTGATACAGCCCTTCAATCTCCATAACGGGCTCATAGGGATAAAATACTGTCCCCTCTTTCATTGCCCTCAGTCTCACAGGCAGATTCTTTACCAGATATAAAACCTCTTCAAGGCCTGCAAAAACTGCCCATGGCCATTCATCAGGAAGGCTTTTTGCAATGAACTCGGCCTTTACCATGGGATTAATCCCTTTAGCCTTCAGGATCTTCAATGTCCTCTCAAAATAGACATCTGTAATCTTGCCAGTAATGATGTCCTGTGGGTCTGCGGTATGAAACATCTTTACCTCCTACTCAATCGTTGCACCCATAACATTCTTCATTATCCTGAGTCCTGCCTCATGATCCTCAGGAGTGAGGCCAGCAACGCCGTCCTTAACTATGGTAACATTATAACCCCTCAGGGTTGCGTCTGATGCAGTAAACATAACACATATATGGGTGACGCATCCTGTGAGCCTGAGGGTATCAATCCCGAGGCTTCTCAGTGTTTCATCGAGGGCTGTATTATAGAAGCCCGAATAGGTAGTCTTTTCGATGATTATATCATCCTTAAGAGGCTCGATCTCCTTTATTACCTTTGCACCTTCAGTGCCCTTAACAGCATGAGGGGGCCAGCCAAATCTCTTAAATTCCTTATCATCAGGCTCATGGCTGTCACAGATATAGATAACAGGCTTGTTTTCAGCCCTTGCCTTTTCAATCTCTTTCTTAATGACGGGTATGATCTTCCTTGTATCAGGCACCTCAAGGGGTGCACCCTCAAGGACAAAGTCATTAAGCATATCTATTATGATCAGTGCCTCCCTTGCCATATTAACCTCCTCCTTTCAATGATCACTTTATAGTCTATAGTATATAATTTTATCACATCTGTCCAAGATAAATATTAAATGGGCATGAGACCGAGAAAACACAAAAGGCGACACCTTAATGTAACTTGTTAAATGACCTATCATCACCATAATATAATCTCAAAAGACATTCATAACCTCACCCTACCTTTAAATAAAATCCTGTCG
>JBBIPQ010000074.1:0-8866 GCA_037442785.1 Nitrospirota bacterium | reverse complement strand
ACATAAGGATATCTAAATACGCCTGTACCTCACAAACATATAAAACCCTATGAGGAATGGCTCAAATCTTATAACTAAGTTGTCTGTGAATCCCCAGAGGAACTGGCCATGCATCAGGATAGCTAACTTTTAACAGCTCTGTGCTCCTTTTGTGAGGTTGTTTGATGAGGTTTTATTGCTCTCTCCTGAATCCTCTGAAACAGGTCTTACCCCATTTGTGCCTACAAACTCCTCCGTAAGCAGATACCCCATGCCTGCCATATACACCCTGTCAGGCCTGAATCCTAATACAAGCCCGCCTGACCTGAACTGTAATAGGTCGTTAGTACCCCATAAGGTTGTCAGAAAAATTAACTTACCCGTCCAATTCCCCTTGGTACATCTCTTCATAAAAATCCTCCTTTTCTCCTTTACCCCAAAAATTCAAAGATTTTTCGGAAAGCCTCTTTTTATTTTTAAACAGCTGTGGCCAATACTGTCCATTAAAATACAGAAAGACGGAAAAAAATTGCCTCATTCCGAAAAGGAGGCATGCTCACATGGTATAAGATGTGGTAGAGATGGATGGTTATTGTTATAATTATCTATGTCCAGGACACTATTAATACTTGCGATTCTTCTAAGCTGCCTTCTATACCCATACCCTGCTAACCCCTCAAATCAGGGGGAGATCAAGATTGTTGTGAGCATATACCCTCTTAAGGACATAGTTGAGCAGGTTTGTGGTAAAAAGGTCATGGTAGATTACATGGTACCACCTGGAGCATCTCCTCATACCTTTGAACCTAAGCCGTCAGACATGAAGAAACTTGAAAGAGCAAACATCCTCTTTCTGATTGGCGGCGGATTCGAGTTCTGGGCTGACAAGGTTATTCGATCATTGAGCAAAAAACCGAGGATTGTTGTATTATCAAGAGGTCTATCCCTATTAAAGGAGCATTCCCATACTCATGGGACAGAGGAGATCTTTGACCCTCATATATGGCTTGACCCACTAATGGTCATATCAATAGTAGAGAGGATAAGAGATGTGCTTATTGATTCAGACCCATCCGGAAGGGTTTATTATACTCAGAGAAGCGAGGCATTTAAAAAAGAGATTTTGAAACTTCACTCAAGGATAACAGAATCTGTAAAAGGATTCAGGATAAGAGAATTCGTTACCTTTCATTCTGCCTGGAACTACTTCTCTAAAAGGTATGGTTTAAGAGTCATTGGTACAATCGAAGAGTCCCCTGGGAAGGAGGCAAGTCCCGTTCATATTGCAAGGATAATCGAGGAGATAAGAAAGAGTAAGGCCAGGGTTGTTTTTGCTGAGCCACAGTTCAACCCAAAGGCTGCAGAGGTAATAGCCAAAGAAACAGGGTCAAGGCTTTTTATACTTGATCCGATTGGAGACCCTCGCATAAGAGGAAGAGACAGTTATATAAGTCTTATGGATTATAATCTATCCATATTAGAAAAGGCCTTGAAATAATCATGAAGGCAGTAGAGATACATAATCTTTCGGTAAAACTTGACGGCAGAGAAGTTTTATCCAATATCGATCTTGAAATAAATGAGGGGGTTTTCCTTGGAATTGTGGGACCCAACGGCAGCGGTAAGACGACCCTGCTAAGGGTTATCATCGGTCTGTTAAAACCTTATAAAGGGACTGTCTTAATCTATGGAGAGGAACCACGAAATATTAGTAAAAAAGGCATATTTGGCTATCTTCCCCAGCATCAGAATATTGATGCAGATTTTCCGATAACAGCCATTGATGTGGTTGCCATGGGATTACCAAGGAAAGGATTATTCAGAAGACATTCCAGGGATGATAGAAATAAAGCGAGGGAGATGCTATCCATTATGGGAATGGAGGGTTATGAGGATTATCTTTTTGGCTCCCTCTCTGGGGGACAGCAGCAGAGAGTCTCCATAGCAAGGGCGCTAACAAGCAACCCGAGGATTCTCGTCCTGGATGAACCAAGTACAGGCATAGATGTTGTGGGACAGGAGGATTTTTATCATCTCCTCAGAGGACTTCAAAAGAGGTTTAATCTCACTATAATAATGGTCTCCCATGACATAGGTGCCATAACAACCTATGTAGATGAGATTGCCTGTTTGAACAGGACACTGCATTATCACGGCAACCCTCTTGGAGCCTTTGATAAGGATTTACTTAAGGAACTATACGGTAAAAGTGTTGAGATAATCATGCATACAGGATTATGCGAGAAGTGTGAAAGGCTCAAACCAGAGGCGAGATGATCGAACTATTCAACTTCAGTTTCATGCAGAGGGCATTTATAGCAGGAACTGCCATGGCTATCTTCTGCGGTATAATCTCTGTCTTCATCATCTTAAGAAGGGTCTCCTTCCTTGGCTCTGGTATATCCCATGCAGCTTTGGGGGGGGTTGCAGCAGGATTCTTTCTCGGGATCAACCCGATCCTCAGCGCTCTAATTTATTGCATAATCATAGCCTTTGCAATCGATATAATAAGTAAAAAAGGCAGGCTTGCTGAAGATACAGCAATAGGTATATTTTTTTCAACATCGATGGCCATTGGTATATTACTGATAAGCCTCTCTAAGAGTTATACTGTTGATCTTTTTGGATACCTCTTTGGCAGTATCCTTGCCATAAGCAATGAGGAGGTCTATATTGCCATAGGGCTTGCCATTATATTGACCCTTATTTTTTCTCTGATACTGAAAGACCTCCTTTATATAACCTTCAATGAGGAGATCTCTATAATAAACGGGATACCTGTAAGTTTCATCAAATCCCTTTTCCTCGTATCGATGGCTGTGGCAATAGTTATAAGCATAAAGATAGTAGGGGTCATCCTTGTGTCAGCCCTCCTTGTAATACCTGGTGCTATTGGTAGATTAATGACAAACAGATTCTATGGGATGCTCTTTATATCCATCCTGTCAGCAGTTATCTCCACTATCTCAGGCCTCATCATCTCTTACATCTATGACTTAGCCCCTGGTGGTACAATAGTGATCATGCTTTCATTAATATTTTCTGTTGCCCTAATCAGAAAAGTGCTTGTTAGGTTATAATATACTAATGGCAGAAAAAACAAGACCTCATCTCAACTTTACCTTGCTATGCGATGACATAAGACAGGAACTTGGTGGTAAGATCAGCCTGATGGGCATATTTGAAAATATTTATGCCACGAGTTTCCCGGCAGTACATCCCCGACTGGCTATTATGAATGAATGGGCCGAGGGTTCAGGTGAGTTCGAGGCAACCCTGAGGATACTCTCTCCGGACAGGAAGACCATATTGCGTGAATCTGTAACGAGACTTAAACTCATTGATGCTCGGTTCAAACACAGGGATATCTCTATACATCTCAATATAGAATTCAGGGAACCGGGCACATACTGGATCGAGAACTATCTTGACGGAATACTTGTTAATTCTATCCCTCTTAATGTTATGCTCGTTAAGGAGAAATCCTTTCATTGACATGGATAGACAGAAGATGATAGAGGAGAAGATCCTGAAGAAAGAGGAGGCGGCCGAAAGGACACTCGATACTATAAGGGAGATCTTAAGGGAAATCCTTGTCTTGAAGGGTTATTCAAAGGAGGATATTGAGGAAGATAAAGTCTTTGATATTGAATTAAATGAGGAAAAGACGCCTGTCTCAGTGGACTTTATAATAAAGATAAAAGGCATAAGATTGATGGTCATAAAATGTTCTCCAGGCGCCCTCGATTCGCGACAGAGACATATTGTATCCTTTGCAAGGGTAGTAGATTCCTATCAGATACCCTTTGCTGTAGCTACTGATGGTTTGAAGGCGCTGATCTTTGATACTGTAACTGGCAGGCTTATCAGGGAAGGTCTTGACTCAATACCAACTAAGATTGAAGCAGAAAAGATGATCACATCTATTGGTCTTGTCCCTTTTCCTTTGGAAAGACTTGAAAGAGAAAAGAGGGTGCTTTTAGCCTTTGAGGCAATCAGATGCACTAAGGAGTTTTGCGAATAAGAGATGAGGATACTACTTGTTGAAGACGAAAAAAATGTGGCAGCCTTTATAAAGAAAGGCCTTGAAGAAGAATTTTATTCAGTTGACATAGCTGAGGATGGGACAGAGGGCCTTCTAATGGCAAAGTCAAACGATTACGATCTGATAATCCTGGACATCATGCTCCCAGGGATGGATGGTATCGAGATCTGTAAAAAAATAAGGGAGGGAGACAGAAGAGTCCCTATCCTCATGCTAACAGCAGTGGACTCCATTGAAAGCAAGGTACAGGGACTTGAAAGTGGGGCTGATGATTACCTCACAAAGCCTTTTGCATTCTCTGAACTCCTTGCCAGGATAAAGGCTTTGCTAAGGAGAGTCCCTGACACAGTAAGTGAACTTGCTATCGATGACCTGAGAATGGAACTCCTATCAAGGAGGGTCTACAGGGGTAACAGAGAGATAAACCTGACGCCAAAGGAGTTTTCACTCCTGGAATACCTCCTCAGAAACAGCGGCAGGGTCCTGTCAAGGACACAGATAATAGAGAATGTCTGGGGATACAACTTTGATCCTGGAAGCAATGTAGTAGATGTTCACATAAAGTTTCTAAGGGAAAAGATCGATTCAGACTCGGAAAGAAAACTGATACACACCGTAAGAGGAGCTGGTTATATATTAAAGGTCGGGAATGCTGATTAGATCTTTCCGTTTCAGGGTCTTTGCCTTATCTGCCTTCTCATTCATATCTGTCTTTCTCATCCTGTTATTGCTGCTAACATCGAATTTTAAAAATAAAATCTATAGATCTGTTGATCATGATCTGGTTGAAAGGGCATCCAATCTATCATCGTACACTACTGGACAGCCCAGGATAAGGCAAAACGAAAAGATCATCGAGAAGGTCAAGGATGATTATTACCAGATAATAAATGACAGGGGAAATGTCATAGTAAGCTCTATTACATCAGACCATCTCTGGCCCATTAACAGGGATCTGATGATCAGGGCCTTCGGGGGTTCCACTGGTTTTGAAACTATAAGATTCAGGGGAGAAGACTACAGGGTAGTATATTTCCCTATCTCGAAAAGCAGGATTGTCTCACTTGCTAAATCCCTTGAAGAAACAGAAGAGATCATTGCAGAGATGAACAGATCCTTTATTATTATATTGATCATATTTACTGCTGCCACAATTATAATAAGCTGGTTTATATCAAAAAAGGCCGTCTTGCCTTTGAAGGAGATGATCTCCTTTGGTGAAGAACTGAAGTCAGGAAGGATAAAAGAAATTGGCATTCGTACCAGAGGTGAAGAGATAGAAAGGATAGTTAACATTTTTAAAGGTATTGTGGAGAATATAAAAAACCTATCAGAGACGCAGAAGAGGTTTACACAGGATGTATCGCACGAGATAAGGTCGCCTCTTACATCATTAAGGGGAAATATCGAGGTAGCCCTCAGAAAGAAGAGGAGCACTGACGAATACGAGGATGTTTTAAGGAACAACCTTTTCGATGTCATAAGACTTATAAGGATAACTGATGACCTATTATTCCTTGCAAGGGCAGACAATAACATAATTGAGATAAGAAAAAACTGGTTTGATGTAAATCACCTCTTGAAAGCGATAATTGAGAGGCTTGATCATTATGTGGTCAAAATCATAGAGGATTACAAAGAGGGGATAGAATACTATGGAGATATAAATCTCCTTGAGCAGGCCATATCTAATATTATTCAGAACTCTATTAAGTATACACCCGAGGGAGGAACAATAAAGATTTCAACATGGGATGACAATAGCTCTATTTATATAGGGATAAGTGATTCAGGTATAGGGATACCAGAGAAGGATATACCCCATATCTTCGAGAGGTTTTACAGGGTAGATAAAGAACGCTCGAGAAAGATGGGTGGGACTGGCCTCGGTCTTTCCATTGCTAAATGGATCATAGACAATCATGGCGGCAATATCACGGTCAAAAGCACCCCTGGCGTTGGAACCACCTTTACAATAACCCTTCCAAAAGCAGATTAAAAAAATTTAACCTCCTTTTAATTGTTTCTTAATTTAGAAACTGTATATTTTAATCGTGGACACATGGTGTCTAAATAACTTAAAGGAGGTTATGTATGAAGCGTCTAACAATGTTCCTGGTAGTAACCCTTTCACTCCTTTTATCATCGGCATTTGTATTTTCAATGGTCGAGATAAAAGAGGAAAATGGGATCAAAAAGGTAATAATCAAACCATCAAAGCAAGACAAGAAAAGAGGAGGAAATACAAAAGGTTCCGGTTATATCCTTATAGGATGGAATGATCTCGGCATGCATTGCATTAGCCCCAGATTCAATGAGATGGCTATACTTCCGCCTTATAATACCCTGATGGTCCAGGTGATTCAGAAAGGAGCCCCTCCAAAGATAGTGACATCTGGTGTTTCCGTTGAATACTCCTTAGTTAACAATACCACAGTCTCAGGAAAGACTGACTTCTGGCAGTATGTGAAAGACCTTTTTGGCATTGATTTGCCGGAGGGAATCGGGTTAACTGGTAATGGGCTATCCGGCAAGATGCAGCCTAAAGGAGATCATTTTGAGGCAACAGGTATACCTGCCTTACCCTATGACGACAGCATGAAATGGAACCCTTATCAAAAGGCGATCATTACCCTAAAAGATTCAAGCGGGAAAGTACTTGACACAACCGAGGTAGTAGTACCTGTTTCAGATGAGATGCATTGTGAAAAATGTCATGCCACAGGTGGCATTGCATCAAAGGGTATTAACACACCAACGGTCGAAGGCAACATACTTACGCTCCATGATCAAAGGAATGGGACTAACCTTATGGCAAATAGGCCTGTCTTGTGTGCTGACTGCCATAGTAGTAATGCCCTCGGCGCCCCTGGAAAGCCGGATGTTCCATCCATGTCTGCTGCAATGCATGGAAAGCATGCAACCCTTGGTAGTAATACCCCTGGATGTTATGATTGTCATCCTGGTCCTGTTACACAGTGTAATAGAAGCGCCATAGAAAAGATGGGACCCTCTGGCAGCGATCCTAACTGCGAGAAATGTCATGGAAACCTCATCCAGATGGCTGATTCATTAAAACAGGGAAGAGAGCCATGGTTAGATGAGCCTTCATGCTCGAATTGCCACAAATCATATTCTACAGGACAGAATCTATACAGGAACTCAAAGGGACATGGTGGCGTTTATTGTGCAACATGTCACAACAGTCCTCATGCCTGGTGGCCATCCAGGAACAACAATGACAACTTCCAGCCATTAAAACTTCAGGGATCAGCAGAAGCAATAGGAAAATGCAACGTCTGTCACACCAATAATCCTTCAGGTAAGATTCATTAATTAGACAAAGGGATGGGGAAAAACCTACTCTTCCCTATCCCTTTCCTCCTTCCAGTATGGATTTGCAATGTCCTCAAAGGCTGTAAGGGCAGCAATTGATCCCTGTCCAACAGCAACAACAATCTGCTTAACACCGCCCGTTATATCTCCTGCAGCATAAACCAAAGGCATTGATGTCCTCTGTCTGGCATCAACCTTTATATAACCCTCTTCATCCAATTCAAGACCAAGCTTTTTGGCTATATCATTGTTAGGTTCATAACCGATTGCTATAAATACCCCATCTGCTGGCATCTCCTTAATTATCCCGCTCTCCTTATCCTCTACCCTTATACCTATAACAAACTTATCCCCCATTATCTCCTTTAATTCCGAGTTCCATAATACAGGTATACCCGCCTTAAACAGACTATCCTGAAGGCTCTTTTCTGCCCTCAATCTGTTTCTTCGATGAATAAGGCTAACATTAGAACCGAGACCATTGAGGTATAGGGCCTCTGTCACAGCTGTATTCCCTCCACCAACAACGAACACCCTTTTGCCATCTTTAAAAAAATAGCCATCGCAGGCAGCACAGTAACTGACACCTTTCCCGCTCAGTCTCTCCTCTCCAGGGATATTCAGTTTCTTGCTCTTTGCACCTGTTGCTATGATAATACCCTTTGCTATATACTCTGCCCAGCCTGTCTTTATCCTGAATCTGTCATCAACCCTTTTAATCTCCTTTATGTCCTCAGAGAGATGAATCTCCGAGTATCGGGAGGCTTGCTGTGCCATCATATCGATCAGGGCCTTGCCTGCTATCTTAGTGTATCCAGGATAGTTCTCAACAACTGGTGTTAAGGTGACCTGCCCTCCTATGTTTTCCTTCTCGATAACTATCGTTCTAAGGCCAGCTCTACCAGCGTATATCGCTGCTGTCAAACCTGCCGGTCCTGCACCTATAATAATAAGATCTGCTTCTATAGGTCCTTCTGGAACCGCTGTTTCCCGAATCTCTGGCAACTTGAGTGTGATCAATGAGTCAATAAAAAATTCCTCAGGCACATAGCCCGGGGCTGTCAACACGCCGTTTACCATGGTCTGAGGAACTGATATTATACCGAGTTTTTCGCTTATGTCCCTGTTTTCATAGATCTCTATTATCTCTGTCCTGACTAAATCCCTCTTTGCAATTGCCGCAGACACAGCATGGGCAACCTGCTGTGGACAGTATGGACAGGTAGGACTTACAAAAATTTGTATCATCCTTTCAGAGTCAAGATCTTTAAGCCTCTCAAGAGATGCCTCAGAAAGAAGTACCTTACCAGTAGAAGCCATAAGTATGGATATAATGAGTGAACGGCCCTCCTCACCAAGGGGTGCACCTGTAAATCTTATGGAATACCTCTCAGGACTTATCAGGACAGTAGGAGAGCGATCAACCCCCCTTTTTTTTGAGAGATCATCACCAACCTTATGAAAACTTGCCTTTATCTTCGGCGTTATCTCAGCAATACCCTTAAT
>JBBIPQ010000073.1:0-9001 GCA_037442785.1 Nitrospirota bacterium | reverse complement strand
CTTTTGCATTGTTTATAAGCTGTTCTGTCTTATATATCAGGGAATATCTCTGGGGTATGCCCTCTGGATTTGTAGAAACCTCCTGCCAGGCATTGAAGAAGTCCTGAATGGACTGGGATAGACCAAGACCTCCCTGATCATTCAAAACGCCTTCAATCTCACTAAGGGAAACATTGATGGCAGAGGATCTTCCCCTGTTCTGCTGCTGGCCAAGCAATTGCATCTGTATAAAGTTGTCATAGGTTCTCCTGATTCCAGATACTGTTACGCCCCTGCCAATAAAACCCCTTCCTGATGAGACAGGGTTGGCTATTGATAGGATCACCTCCTGTCTTGAGT
The DNA here is from genome assembly GCA_037442785.1 of Nitrospirota bacterium. Classification (GTDB taxonomy): domain Bacteria; phylum Nitrospirota; class Thermodesulfovibrionia; order Thermodesulfovibrionales; family UBA9159; genus JBBIPQ01. Next base: position 8,662 of record JBBIPQ010000073.1, on the reverse strand, counting down.
ATCCAGGGGTATTCACATTGGCGATATTGTTGCTCGTGACAGCTATCCCTGTCTGGCTTGCAAGGAGGGCTGATCTTCCTATGTCAAAAAGACCAAAAAGGGACATCAAACCTCCTTTGAGATGAGGCCTGTTGTGGTCTTTCCTGTAATCTGATAGGGTTCAAAGATACTGGTAGCACCCTTAAGAAAATTTAAGGACCTGTCAATCAATATCCTGTTAAATTCATTCAACTCTGCTATGGCCTGAATAAGTGAGACAAACTGAAGCCTTATGAGCTTAAAGGCATCATCTCCTGTTATCTCATACAGTCTGCGGAGACTCCTCTCATCATCGATGTTATTTTCCCTGTAGAATCTTTCTATAAGTCTTATCCTCTCCTCCTCAAGGAGTCTGAGTTTCAGGACAAGATTATCCTTCTCCTTCGAGAGGTTCTCAAGAGCCAGAGGATTAAAATTCAAGAGATAGGCCCTCTCCCTCTGAAGCGTGTTCATGAGGGATCTATATCCATTGACCTCTTCGATGAGGATGCTCTTTATGGCATCAATGGTCTTCATATCTCGCTCAACATCTTCTCCGCTATTTTAACTGGATCAATCTTATAGGTTCCTTTATCTATAGCCTCCTTTAATGCTTGAACCTTTTCCTCCCTGATATCAGGCAGACTATTTAATGATGCAATGATTGCGGCTACCTCTTTTCCCCTCTGGGAGATGTCGATCCTGTCTGATTGTCTCTGCCTCTGGGGTTCATTAACCTGACCCTTTGCCTCGGTCCCGGATACATTGCGAGACCTCTGAATATTAAGACTGATCTCATGACCATCCGGTGGCCTTCTCCCTTGAATCTTCATCCTTCCCTCCTCTTTATACTGATACAAACTTCAGCAAGTCCAGAAGAACTTGCAAACCTTATACTTATATATCGGAACTTTTTTAAAATTCTTTAATCCTTCATCGCCAGTAATGTAACAGGGTCTATAGGCTCACCCTTGTATCTCACCTCAAAGTGAAGGTGGGGCCCTGTGGAGACACCGGTGCTTCCAACCCTTGCTATGACTGTATCTGAATAAACATAATCGCCTGTCTTTACCAGATTTACTTTATTGTGGGCATACCTTGTTGTATAACCATCACCATGATCTATGATCACCATATTTCCATATCCAGCCTTTTCACCGCTAAAAATGACCTTTCCTGATCTTAAGGGATATATCTCTGACCCTTCAGGGGCGGCAATGTCTATCCCGTGATGGAATCTCCTGTCGCCATAAAAGGGGTGAATCCTGAATCCAAATCCTGAGCTTATCCTTCCATTAACTGGAAGGCCATCTTCCGGGGTATTATGAAACTGGCTTTGTGATTCGGGACTCGGCGTTCGAGAGACGAATTCCCAATCCCTGATTCCCAATTCTGAAGTCCCAATCTTAGAATCCGATGCCTCTGGCATTTGAGGTTTGAGATGTTCCTTGCTCATTCCATCTTCCGAAAGGGATAGTGTATGAGCCTCTTTCTTATCTATGCCTCTAAGCAATACCTCCTTTAACCCAAGGCCCCTATCAGCCATAAGACGGGCAAGTTCGATATCAAAAAGGCTTGTATAGACATCACTGCCAAGACCCTTTGTTGATTCCTGGGATGCCTCTCTCATCGCCTTAATCAACTCGTATGCAAATAAGGATTCCATCTCCTTTGCTACAATCTTAGCAGCCTCAGTGTCTTTTCTCCCCCGGAGGGCCTCGATATTTTGATAGAAGGTTCCCATTTCTGATGGACCAGTAATCATATTATCTCCAGTTCAGCCCTGAGTGCACCCGCTGCCTTTAAGGCCTGAAGTATTGATATCAGGTCTCTTGGTGTTGTGCCAAGGGCATTTAATGCCTTCACGATCTCCCCAAGGGTTGTCCCGGAAACCTCAACAAGGGCAGCCTTTTCCTCTTTCACTTTAACCTCCTTTTCAGGCACCACCACGGTCTCAGCCTTCTCAGGTGCCAGGGGAGGCGGTTGAGAAACCCGGTATTCTGTCTTGATCTCGATACTCAGGTTTCCATGGGCTATGGCAACAGGTGATACCTTAACCTTCTCTCCTATAACAACAGTGCCTGTTCTCTCATTTATAACCACCCTTGCCGGGACATCCACACTCACCTCAATGGATTCTATTGTTGATATTAACTCTACCAATCTCCCCTTATATTCGAGGGGTATTTTCAACCTGACTGTTGAGGGATCAACGGGTGAGGCATAATCAAACTTGAGTGCCTCGTTTATCCTTAATGCGATCTCCTTTGCTGTAGTAAAATCAGGCCTCTTAAGGAAGAGTTTTATTTCACTACCATTGATGAGATTGAAGGGAGGCTCCCTCTCAATCAAGGCACCCTCTGGCACTTTCCCTGTTGTTGGATGATTCTTCTGGACCATTGTCCCACCTCCGCCTCCAACAAAACCACCTATTGAGACAGGACCCTGGGCAAGGGCATAGACCTTGCCATCAGGGCCTTTCAAAGGGGTTAGAAGGAGGGTTCCACCCTGGAGACTCTTTGCATCCCCGATGGTGGATACGATGGCATCTATCCTGATGCCAGGTTTTGGGAATGGAGGGAGGTTTGCTATGACCATGACAGCTGCTGTATTCTTTGCCTTTATATCATTGGGTCTTACAGTCAATCCCATCCTCTGTAGCATGTTAGCGATGCCTTGCATAGTTGCAAGACCTTTGTCTCCTGAACCATCAAGGCCAACCACAAGGCCATACCCTATCAGCTGATTCTCCCGGAACCCTTCAAATGAAGCTATGTCCTTGATCCTTTCTGCTGAAACAGAGGGAGTGTAACAGAAGAGAGAGAGAAGAAGACAGACAATCAGAAGACAGGCATTCAAAAGATAGGAAGTGTAACTTCCTCTTTTCCGTTCTTTTGCATTTCTGACTTCTGTCTTCATTAAAATGGCCATACCTTATCAAGAAACCTCACGAGCCAACCAGGGCCCTGTTTATCCTGGATCACGCCATTACCCACGAAATAGATCTCCGCATCGGTGATCCTGTTGCTCGGTATAGTATTATCAATACCTATGTCATCAGGCCTTGCCATCCCTTTGAGAACAAGTATCTGTTTTTCCCTGTTTATAGTTATCTCCTTTCGTGCCTCAAGGACGAGATTTCCATTGGGCATCACCTCAACTACCTTAGCAGTTATAGTACCTATGAGTTTTCCCTCCCTCGTTGTAGAACCGCTTCCCTTGAAGTCATCCTCCATTGATCCCTTAACAGTGGGTGAAAAGGTCTTGCCCCGACCATAGAGATTGTTTGTATTGAGATTCAGGGGGACACCAAAAAGGTCATCCACACCCGCGCTCAGGGTTGACTTTCTCCCTGTTGAGGTATCAGCCTTGCCTGAACCGCTTATGTTTTCAACCACCCTTATTGTGACGATGTCATTCAATCTCCTGGCCTTATTGTCCTCATAAAGGCTTGCCCCTTCATGATAAAGAGAATTCATTGATGGTTTCTCCCTTTTCTCCTCCTGATACACATACTTTGGTGGATGGGGTGGTAATTCAGGCGTTGTGGCACAGGAAACAAGGACACTAAGGATGGACATGGTGTATAATGCCCTGAAAAGTCCGATTATCCCTGACAATTTGAACTCTCCCATTCAGAACTCCACCTTTAATGTGTTCTCATTAATGAGAATTCCCCTGACCGTCTTTCTGGATGAAAGATTTATGGCCTTGACCAGGGAGCCCACATATCCATTCTCCCTGAGTTCGCCCGTTGTTGTGATGATAAATGAAGGGGATTCTGCAACGATCATGACCCTGCTGCCCTTTTTCACCATATTTCCTTCTCCGAGCATCTCCTCTGTCAATGGTGAATTCGCAATTATGGATCGCCTGAGAGACATGCCTCTTGCCTCATCAATCTCCTTAATGGCACCCCTGGGTATCCTTGTTACATCCATGAGAGATCTATAGAGGTCGTCTTCCTTTAATACATAACCTTTACCCTGGGGTCTTCTGCTCATCACCACCCAATCAAAGGCTTTTACATTTGCGGTGACCATGAGTTTTTCGCCACTGCTGTACTGAACAGTAAAGACTGTCCTTCCAGGAGGTCTCCTGTCGATGTATATATCCTTGATCACCCCTTTAGGGAGTTCACCACTAAGGGCAAGATCCCTTATCTCTATCTCTGACCATGGATAATGCCCTTTCAGATAGGAGATCAGGGCGTCTTCCAGGTTGTTCGATGCATCACAGAAGCTATAAAACATCAGGATACTGATCAAGCATAGAAGAAATGTCCTCATGACTTATCTCCTCAGGTTATTCGCAATCTGAAGCATATCGTCAGAGGCCTGAACCGCCTTTGAATTTATCTCATAGGCCCTCTGGCTGACTATCATGTTCACCATCTCCTCAACGATATTGACATTGCTCATCTCCACAAACCCCTGGGCAATGGTTCCAAGACCTTCGGTGCCTGGATTTGCAGTGACAGCCTCCCCTGATGAGGCAGTGGGAAGATAAAGGTTTTTACCAATCGCCCTGAGCCCCCCTGGATTTATGAATCTTGCCAGTTCTATCTGACCTATCTCTACAGGGGTGGAACTCCCTGGCTGCAATACCGAGACCTTGCCATCAGCACTAATAGTAATGTTTATAGTGTCAGCGGGGACAGTGATGCCAGGCTCAAGGGGGTAACCATCGGAATTGACGATCCTGCCCTCACTATCGAGCTTGAATGCCCCGGATCTTGTATATGCTATTGTTCCATCAGGCATTAGTATCTGGAAGAATCCGTCCCCCTCAATAACAAGGTCGAGGCTATTGCCGGTCCTCACAAAATCACCCTGTTCGAATATCTTTTGAACAGCCACTGGTTTCACCCCAAGTCCAACCTGAATACCAGAAGGGACCTGGGATCCCTCTGCAGATGTTGAACCAGGGTTTCTGAGATTCTGGTATATCAATTCTTGAAAGTCTGCCCTGCTCCTCTTAAAGCCGGTTGTATTCACATTCGCGAGGTTATTGGAGATAACATCTATGTTCAGTTTCTGAGCCTCCATACCTGTTGCTGCTATAAATAATGACCTTAGCATAATAACCTCCTATATCTTTGCTATCTCATTTGAGAGCTTTGATGTTGCCTCATCAAAGGCATGGATCATCTTCTGATACGACTCAAACTCCCTGAGGGTTGTTATCATCTTTACCATCTCCTCAATGACATTCACATTTGAACCCTCCAGGTATCCCTGTAAGACCTCTGCCTTTGATTCCCTAACAGCTTCATCTGTATAAAAGATAGAATCTCCTATCCTTGCCATCCTGTCCTTTGAAGAAAGGTCAACTATCCTTATCTTCCCAACTGTCACCCCATTAACAGAGATATTTCCTGATCTATCAATCTCTACCTTACCTTCAGGTATACTGATCGGCCCATTTTCTCCAAGTACCCTTATTCCAGAGTTGGTTGTCAGGAAGCCATCCTTATCCCTTTTCAAGTCACCTCTTCTTGTGTATCTGTTTCCGGCAAGGGCTATAAAGCCATTGCCATTTACCGCTATATCAAGGTGATTTCCTGTCCTGATCAGATGCCCCTCAGAGAAATCTATCCTGGTAGCAGCCTTAGATGTCATTATCCTCCCCTTTTCCTCGGATACTATGAAATCATTAAAGGACAGCCCTTCCCTCTTATAGCCTGTTGTATTAACATTTGATATGTTTCTTGTAAGGCTTTCCATCTGGGCCTCTTTCAGCACTGCCCCTGAAAGGGCTATATAGATTCCTCGATACATGCTGATTTAAATAGCAAATTAGATGCCAAAATGGAATTCCAGGATTCCCCCCGATCCCCAATCCCGGACAACGGATTACGGGATCGAATCACGATAAACTGCTGCACCATCGCACTAAAGAGGATGGGAAAAAATTTCCTGTTAAGGAAATTTCTTCAGTGGCTTCCAGCAAATAGGAAGATTTGCTGGCCTCAGGAGGGATTTGAATGGAGATTAAGGATTAAATCAACCTCACCAGAAGGTATGTCAAGGATCTCTGATATCTCCTCTATTCCGAGACCCCTTCTGTAGAGCTTAATGACTTCCCCTTCTCTGTCAACAGACAGGGCATCATCCTTCAAGATCTCCACCCTGTCAATAAGCCGCTGAAGCGTCAATATCTTTTCATCAACGGATGACTCAATAGCCTCAAGGACCTCTATCTTCTTTTCTATCTTCTTTATTATCATGTCAGCAATCTCCCTTGCCTCATCGAGTTCGATCGCCACAAGCTCTTTACCCTTCAGTAGGTCCTTATATTTTTTGAAGATTCTTTTAATCATATCTTTCAAATCCTTATATCGACCCTTTTGTCTTTTTCCTGTTCCTTCTCCTTTTTTTGCTGCTTCTGTCTTTTCTTCTGATTGAGAGATACCCTCTCCTCTTTCCTTACCACAGGTATTATAGATATCCTTTCTGATGGTTCAACCGGCATCTCAAACCTGATAGATCATCTTCTCTTCTACATAGGAGAGCTTAAACCTGGTTATTAAATCTTCAAGCCTTTCGTTGTTTATACCAAGCCCTTCGCAGAGATCCGCAATGGGGAGGTAGAGATCAGCCATTGGACCCCTGTACCCAACACCGAGCCTTACACATATCGCATCAGCGAGTGCCACGGTAAAACAGAGTAACCTGCAGTAAGGGTCGAGGTCTAAAAGACCCTTATGGCATTTATGATGGTAGTGGATGACATCGCAGAGGACCTCAGGGAAGCCCCATTTCTCAGCAAAGATCTGCCCTACCTCAGCATGGGTAAAACCAAATACCTCCTCCTCGATATCACTGTAAGTCACCCTATCCTCATAAACCCTCTGCGTAAGCAATGCAAACCTCTCCGGCTCAGCGTTATTCATTATCACCTTTCCCACATCATGCAAAAGACCTGCCACAACCGCCTCCTCATTCTTCACCTGAGGGATCGTGGATGCTATTATACCCGATGCAATTGATACGCCAAGGCTGTGTTCCCAGAGTTTCTGCTCGATCAGGCCAAACCTCTTGTAAACCTCTCTTGTGGCAATAGCGAGTGTCAAATTTCTAATGGTATTAAAGCCCATTATGGTTATTGCCTCTGACACTGTGTCAACATTATGACGAACTCCATAAAAGGCTGAATTCGCAATCCTTAGGACCCTTGCTGCAAGGGCCTGATCAGCCATTATGGCCTTTTGGAGGTCCTCAACGGTAGTCTTTGGGTCATCAATAAGCCTAAGTATCTTGACAGCCACCATCGGTACCGCAGGAATATCATAATTCTGTAATATCAATTCCTTCTTCGTCATCTCTCCTCCGGAAATATCAAGAACCTTTTTTAGAACACTGTTCAAGTAACTCACTGATATGTCTTAACCTGAAGGGCTTTTTCAGTACAGGTATCCCTTCCCTCTTAAGGATATCTTCAATGTCCCTTTCAAGGACAGCCCCTGTTGTCATGATGAAACGGCCTTTTATAGAAGGCTTCTTTGATAATATCAATTTGTATATGGCGAGGCCATTCAATCCTGGCATCTTATAGTCACAGAATATGGCATAGTAATCATTATTCCGGGCCATATCCATAGCATCTCCTCCGTTCATGGCTGAATCCGCCTCAAACCCCAATTTCTTCAAATAGGCACTAATGACATCAACAATGTCATCCTCATCATCGATTACGAGTATCCTTTTAGAGCTGGTTGCCACGAATAGATTATATCACATGATTGCTCATCCTACTTAAAAAAATTCTCTATGTCTCCCTTAATACCGTAAAACCTCTCTCCAATAGTGGCAAGATCACCCTCACTCAGGGAGAATTCGAGGAGGATTGCATCGTGCTCCTCTGTCCAGAGGCCGTCATCCTCTATCCTTGGACTGAATCTCCTTGAAAGGGCCTCACCAAGAGCGACTATGGAAACTGAATCCCTGTATTCATCCGTCATTGATGGCGTATGATGAAACCTGATCACCTTGACTATCTCCTCAGGCAGCCCGGACTCATCAGCAAACCATTCCCCGGCTTCAGCATGGGTGCAATCAAATGTTTCATTCTCCCTTTTAAAGAGGTCATCGTCTGTGCCAAGACCAACGAATCCTTTCTGATCGAGTTTATAAAATATCACCCTTCCTATGTCATGCAAGAGTCCAGCTAAGAAGCATTCCCTTGGTGATGTCATGGGTATGAATTCACTTATGGCAGCAGAGAGAAAGGCCACCTCATAGCTATGGATCCAGAGATTTTTTATATTAAAGCCCTTTACTGGGAAGACATCCATTATGGTCATGCCAAGGGCTATGGATTTTATCCTGTTGTAACCGAGGAACATGATGGCCTGTCTAATATCCTTTATTTGCCCAGAATGTCCAAAGAGTGCGGAATTCGCAACCCTCACGACCCTTTCAGCAAAGGCCTGATCATGGGAGATGAGCCTGTAGAGGTCCTGGGGGGATGAGTTTTCATCCTTTATTATTGAAAGGAGTTTTCCAAGAACTGCGGGGATCGTGGAGAGGTCCTTTAGTTCCTTGATAAATCTCTTTACATCTGAGCGGGTCATCTCAGGATTTGATATTGTAAGTCAATGTTATTAGCCGGTCTTCATATTGGATTGTAAATGCTTCATATC
>JBBIPQ010000072.1:0-9120 GCA_037442785.1 Nitrospirota bacterium | reverse complement strand
CATCCGGTGCCTCCACCTCAGCATCTTCCCTCTCAGCGGGATAACCAAGAAAGACCCTTGATCTCTTAACAGGTGGTATATTCTCTAACCTTCTTATATCAACAGGAAAGGCGTCATCAACCCTGAAGTACTGTCTTGACTTTTCCCATAACCATCTTGCTGTTATTGAATCTCCTTTAATCTCCGAAACCTCAGCATAGTATTCGTTGATCTGATCACCCCTCTGAATAACAACGACTAAACTCCGCCCTTTCGAGACCTCGACAGGCAACTCCCCTGCCTTGAAAGAAAGCCTCTCGTCATCAGAGTAGAGCACTGATGCCTGATACCTCTTTGAGTCAGGCAGAAGTCTGAACTCTATCCTCTCTCCCTCACGAATCATATATCCTTCCCCTCCCTGTTGTTGTATTGAGAAAGGCCCTGACAACCTCTCCATCAAACTGGGTATTTGAACATCTCTTAAGTTCATCTATGGCAAATTCGTGGGTCTTGGCTGTCCTGTACGGTCTTGATGATGTCATTGCATCGTATGTATCTGCAACAGCAAGTATTCTTGCTATGCGTGGTATCCTTTCCCCCTCCAATCCTTCGGGATAGCCCTTTCCATCAAACCTCTCGTGATGGTAAAGCACAAGTTCCCTCTCCTTTGGCAGAAACTTGATCGGTTTTATTATGTTACCACCTATAACTGGATGAAGTCTTATCTCTGCCTTTTCCTCCTCTGATAGTTTCCCTGGCTTGAGGAGAACCGTATCCCTTACCCCTATCTTTCCAATATCATGGAGATAGCCTCCAAATCTTATGGCATCCTTCTCATCCTCGGTGAGATTCATAATCTCAGCAATCTCGAGGGCATAGGCGGTTACTCTCTCGGAGTGCTGCTTTGTGTAAGAATCCCTGGCCTCAATACTCATCACAAGGGATTTTAACGTATTCACAAGGTTTGTATAAAGCACCTCATAAAGGGCATTATTCTCTATCCTGAGGGCTGCCTTTTTTGCGAATGTGAGGGCCAGATAGATCTCGTCCTCTGAAAATCCCGTTCCATCCGCCTTATTTGAGAGGTTAAGAATTCCAAAGACCTCCTCATTCATGGCAAAGGGGATTGAGAGAAAGGGAGATGTCAGGATTGCACCAGAATGGGGATTGATCTCTCCGTACCCTGCGAGATAATGGGCCTTTGTCCTTATTACCACCTCAAGGATTGTGTTTTCAAGGGCAATATACTTTTTTATAACGCCTATAACTCCCTTGAGCCTGAGATAACCATTTTCCACTATTCCGAAGGATGCCTCCTTGACCTTAAGAAGGGTTGAGGCCATCTCAACGATCCTTTGATATATCTTCTTATTGTCATATATCAGGTCGAGTTCACTGCTTATGGTCTGAAGTATTGCTATCTCCTGTAGTTTCCTGAATAGTTCCTGGTTCAGGATCTCCACTGATTTGTTGTGATTCTCCTTGCTCAAAATACTGCCAAGCAGTCTCTTTTCACCTATGATCCTGTCTGCTACTGATGTTATCTTTTCGATATGAAAGGGCTTTGTTATGAAATCCCTTGCCCCCTCCTTCATTGCAGTGATTGCATTTTCAATGGTGGAATAGGCTGTGATTACAACAACAGGGAGGGAAGGGTCTATCCTCTTTGCCTCCTTGAGGAGGTCTATACCGCTTATACCAGGCATCGAGAGGTCAGTAAAGATCATGTCATACTCTCTATCCCTGACCTTTTTGAGTCCCTCAAGACCGTCTTGAGCTACATCGGTCAGATAACCTCCTGCCTTCCTAAGGACATCAGAGAGGACGTCCCTTACGATCTGGTCATCATCAACTATTAATATCCTTCCCTTACTCACCTTTAACCAGCCTTTCCTTTAATATATCAGCCTCTTCCTCTGTTAACACATCCATCCTCTTTAATCTTTCTATCCTCTCAATCCATGAGAGCTGAACATCTATGTTATTGCTGATGGATATACTCCTGATGATCTCCAGGTCTCTGTATGTATCCCTCAGGAGCCTGATCAGTTCTCTCCTTTCCTCAAGGAGCATGGCCCTTCTGAATGCCCTTGCTGCAATGATCAATATCTCCTGAACCTTAAAGGGCTTTGTCAGGTAATCAAATGCCCCCTCTTCCATTGCCTCAAGGGCTGAATCAAGGGTGCCATAGGCAGTAAGAATAACTACCGCAATGTCAGGATCAATCCTTATGGCATTCCCGAGCACCTCAAGCCCATCAGCCCCTGGCATCCTGAGGTCAGTGATTACAAGGCCAATACTCTCTTTTCTAAGGATAGCAATTGCCTCAATGCCGTCCCTGGCAGTTAAGACAGGGTATCCTTCCTTTGATAAAAGGGAGCTTAAAACATCAAGGGCTATCTCATCATCATCAGCTACGAGTATCTTGAAGTCTCTAATATCCACTATTCAGATGCACTCGCTACCGGTTTTCTTATCTTCTCAAGTATCTCACTCTTTGTCTGTTCCATAATCTGCTTCTTTTTTGCCTCTGCCGAGATATTTATGATGTCCTGTGGCTCAGGATAGTCTTTCTCTAAGATTGCAGAGGGCTTGAGCTTTGATACCCTGTTGTAGAGGTGCATCACCTCATTGAATTGAAATGGGAATATGGTCATCTTATCTGCCTCCATGCCCTTTTGAGTTCCTTTAACATGTCCTGAATATGCATAACCATCCTTGCACTGTCCATGATATTAGCCCTGGCAAGTTCCTTTAGCATATAGGCATATACCCTTTGGAGATGGAATGCCGCATCCCCTCCCTCTCTCAGGTCAAGGGATGTAAGGAGTTGTTCAACTATCGCCATTGTTCTTGAGATATGTTCTACCTTTTGACTACCATCTCCTTTATTAATATAATAGACTGCCTTCTGGAGTGCCTCGATAGCGCCATCATGAAGGAGTATGATCAGGTCAAGGGGCGTTGTCGAGACATTCACCATCACATGTGGATAAAACTCTTCTGAGTATAAAGTCTTCATTTTTCACCTCACACTTATATATATCGGAAGTTTTTTAGAAAACTTTAATTGAATAGTAGGTCATGGGTCACAGGCTAAGTACCCCTAAAGTTTTTTTCAAAAGTTCCGATATATATAAGTGAAGACAGAAGATGGGTCAGGAGGAGGTGATGGAAACCAAGACCCGATAAGGTCTTCGATAATTTTCGATTAATTAACTTTAAAACCGATAAGAATTATCGGTAAAAAACTCAGAAGGAGGAAAACAAAATGGCAATCAATGATATCACCTTAACAGCAGGTATGAGGAGCAACCTCTTAAACCTTCAGAAGACAGCGGACCTCTTTGACAGGACCCAGATAAGGCTTTCAACAGGTAAAAAGGTTAATTCCCCTATTGATGACCCTGTTAATTATTTTGCTGCAAAGGCACACATGGACAGGGCTACTGACCTGGCAGCATTAAAGGATAGCATGAATGAGGCAATCCAGACCATTAAGGCTGCTGATGCTGGCATTAAGGCAATTGAGGACCTTGTTGCGCAGGCAAAATCCCTTGCAAATTCAGCCCTTGCAACGTCTGATACTACGACAAGGAGTGAACTAGCAGCCCAGTTTGATGAACTGCTTAACCAGATCGATGACCTCGCTGCTGATTCAGGATACAGGGGCAAGAATGTCATTGATGGTGACGACCTTGAGGTAATCTTCAATGAAGACGGTACAAGCACCCTCACGATCAATGGAGTTTATGCTGACACAAGTGCCTCCGGTCTCGATATTGCTGCTGCAGTAAGCAACTGGGCAGGTGATGGTGATATAACTGCTGCAATAGCTGACCTTGACAGCGCAAAGATCACACTCAGGACATATGCAGAAAACCTCTCCTCTAACTTAGCGGTCGTACAGACGAGGTTAGACTTTACAAACAACATGATCAATACCCTTACAAAAGGAGCTGAGAACCTCACCTTAGCTGATATGAACGAAGAGGGCGCTAATATGCTGATGCTACAGACACGACAGGCACTGGGTACCACTGCTCTTAGCCTTGCATCACAGGCAGCCCAGTCAGTACTGAGGTTGTTCTAAGGTTGAATGGGGGAAAATTGTATAGGGGCGAGCCAGAAATCAATGACCTTCTGGCTGCCCCATTCCCCCTCTTTTCCGATCCTTAAATGAATGAGGGATTGGAGATTGAGATGGCAGTAGCAAATATCAGAAACATTGGGAATCTTAACCCCCTCGGTAACCCCGTGGTGCAGAGGCAAGGTGCTTCCCCAATAAGGGAATTACCTATATCAGGAGATAGTTATAACCTGAGGTTGAAAGGGGATTATCAGGGCTTTAAAGAGATTCAGGCGATTAAGGCAAGGCTGAACGAGTTTGCAGAAATGATGCGGGAAAAGGGAGCCGGTTCTGATTACAAAAGGGATTTTCTTGAGAAGGTGAAGGATGGCCTAACTGGCATGACCAAATTCTTCCCACCCTATCCTCCAGGGAGCGAGGAAAGGGTAAGGTTTCTCAAAGGCTATGTAGCCTTCAGGGTCCTGATAGAAAGGCTTACTATCCCTCCTGATACTATGAACATGACAGAAGAGGTGGCATCAGAAAAGAGTGGGAGGATCAGGGACGCTGTGGCAGGGCAGAAAGAGAACTTATCAGGAACCCCAGAGACTATTCATTATCTTCTTAATGAAGAGCCAGAAGGCTGATTATGTCCCTTATTTGCCTTATTGATTCATTAGAACCCTTGTCATGAGGAGGTTATATTGTCATTAAAGATAACATTAAGGCCTGGGGAGAGGATGATAATAGGTGGTGCTATCTTAAAAAACGGTGACAAACCAAGCACATTCTATGTAGAAAACAAGGTACCCCTTCTCAGGGAAAGGGATATAATGAAGGAGGATGAGGCTGACACATATTGTAGCAAGATCTATTTTGTTATTCAGCTAATGTATATTGATAGTCCGAATGTGGTCAAATATCATAATACCTACTGGAGTCTTGTAAGGGACCTTATTGAGGCCGTTCCAAGGACGGTCGGGCTGGTGGATCAGATAAGTCAGCACATCCTTGAGAATGATTACTATAAGGCCCTGAAACTTGCAAAGAAACTATTAGCCTTTGAAAAGGAGGTGTTGAGCCGTGTTAAAAACAGGTATTGAGGCATACCGGGCCGTGCAGAAGAATACCCTATCAGGTCGCGAGCTTGAGGCATCCGTTCTCGTTAAGGCAGCCCATAAGCTAAAACACTGTAAGGAAAACTGGGATAGCCCTGACAGGGATGAGAGGCTTGATGAGGCACTCAGATATAACCAGAGACTTTGGAGCTTTTTCCAGGCAGAGCTTTCAAGACCTGACCATCCCATGCCAAAAAAATTAAGGGAAGACCTCCTGAGCTTGAGCCTATTCATTGACAAAAGGATCTTTGAGGTAATGGCATCGCCCTCACCAGAAAAACTCGATATATTGATAAACATAAATCTCAATATTGCTGCTGGATTAAGTTCAGGACAGACCGCCAATGAATGACCTATCAATCACAGGGGAGCAACTCTTTTCTACCCTTGGTAATAGACTGAGTTCCTATTCAAACCTTTCTGGAACTGCCCTTTCAAGAGGCATTGCCCTGTATCAAGGAAGTGATTATGAGGGTGCTGTAAGGGAATTCAGAAGGGCAATTAGCCTTGATCCCTATTCAGAAAATACTCCTAAGGCCTATGACTTCATGGCCCAGGCATATCTGAGACTCGGCAGAATAGAGGATGCGGAAAAGACATTTAAAGAGGCCATAAGGTTATTCCCGAATATTGATTCCATTCATCTCAAACTTGGCAATCTCTATTACAGCAAAGAAGATTATGACAAGGCAGAGGCAGAATATATCAGGGCTGTCAGCCTTAACCCTTCAACAGAGAATCTCTATAGCCTTGGCCAACTCTATCTCTCAACAGATAGATATAGTAAGGCTGAAGAGACATTCCTCAGGATATTGAGGATAGAGCCAAATAACTATGGTGCCCTTTATTCCCTCGGTCAGGTCTATGCAAGACAGGGCAAGCCCAATGAGGCGATTAAGAGATTCGAGGAGGCTATAGGCATAAAAAGGGACTTTGCTTATGCCTACTATGACCTTGGTACTTTATACGCTGATATGGGAGACCCTGACATGGCAGAAAGACAGGCAGTAATCCTTGATAGCCTTAATCAGGGCCTCGCAGAGGACCTCAGGGCATATATCTATAAGGTTAGGAGACCTGAGATCACCTTTGTGAACACCTTCAATGCCTTTAATATGCAGAAAGGGCCTGGAACACCTGTAAGCTCCCTTGACTCAGCATTAACTGAACCAGGCTCATCAAAGGACTTCTCTATTAAGGTCTATTTTGACAAGATGATGGACAGGACCTCAGTGGAGGATAGATTTAACTGGTCTATCATGAGGGCAATCGGGTCAAACCCTGGAGGGCTGTACAACTGGGGGCTTCCCGTGCCTGATACAGAGGTAACATTAAATCCCCTTCCTAAACAGGTCATTTATAACCCTGATGAATTTACAGCCACTGTCATATTCACAATGAGACAGAATAGCACAGGGGATGGCACTATTGATCCATCCCACCTTGTCTTTAAATTCTCAGGTAAGGATGCCTATGGCAATAAGATGAATCCCGAGGCAGACGAATTTGTAGGGCTTTCCATAATTGTCTAAGTAGTACATCACTTCAGAAAATCAAGGAGGGATTCTGACATGATCTTTGTTGAGGCAAGCCTCAATGCCTCTATTGCGGTCTCTGCCTTCTTTATCTCTACGGCTGTCTCTGTAAGATCCGCATCCTCTGTCTTAGAAAGGGCATCCTGAAGGGTCTTTATAGTCGTGCTGTGCCTGTCATCCTGGTCCTTCATGAAGACTGATCGGGTTCCCATTTCGGACTGGGCTGTGAGGACCTGATTCCTTGCATCATCAATAAGGGAGGAGAGAACCTGAATCCTGTGCAAAGCCTTTTCCTTACTGACATCTGGGTCAGTATCGAGATCAGAACCATCAATGTCCTGGTATCTCCAGGCAAAACTCAGAATGTTTGCAATGTCCATTACATTTGAGACCGTGAAGGTGTCATGGTCATGGTCTCCAGGATTCCCTATCTCAATGGTTATGGTATTTACTCCTGTGGAGGGGTCGAGTGTTTCTGAGAAACTCACAGGGGTATTGTCAGGAAGGCTTGTTGGGTTGGAACCACTGAGGGAAAAGCTAAAGACCCTGCTACCCTGGATATTTACCGAAACTGTAGAATCCCTTCCAACAGGCAGATTCATCTCTCCCCTGTCTCCCTGATATTCGTAATGAAGGGTTGAGGGGTTATAGACGAATGTCATCTGGTCTGTCTTTAATCCTGAGAATATAAATCTTCTTCCAAGTCTGCTGTTTGAAAGACCAAGGAGGAAGTCTCTCTGGGCTGCTGCCTGTTGAGAGTAGAATTCCCTGTCATCCATGTTCAATCCCATTGAGGTGAGTTTCTTTAATTCAACAAGGGAATCTCCAGCAGAGGTCATCACCTTATCGGTGAAATTGAACTGAATTACAGCGTCCGCAATGTTTCTCCTGTACTGTCCTGTCTCATTTATAGTTACCCTGTAATCTATTGATGCAGATGCACCAGGAACATCATCAGATGGCTTGTTAATCCTCTTGCCCGTTGCAAGCCTGAGATTCTGCTCATTTAATTCATTCAGGGATCTCTGTAGGGACCTCTTTATCCTGTCGTAGATCATCAATGATGTAACCCTCATAACAATCCCAAAAATTCTGAGAATTTTTGGGCTCCTCCTTTCTATAGATTCATAATCATATCAAGCAACTCATCAGTAACCTTAATCATCTTTGCTGCTGCCTCAAAGGACCTCTGGTAACGGATCAGGTTTATGGCCTCCTCATCAAGGGATACGCCAGATATAGAATCCCTTCTTGACTGTATCTCTGAAAGGAGATTCTCATCAAAGGTAAGGCTGTCAGAGGCAGCTCTGCTCATCGTGCCTGTGACCGTGACAATCCCCCTGTAGTAGTCCATAAAGGTATCACCAAGGTCATTTATTGTGGTGGTGCTTAGATTGTATATGCTCAGGGCATTACTGTTGTCCCCTGGAAGCCCTGTAAGGGATGATGAGGCAGCAATCTTCTCAGGGTCTGAGATGACAAGACCAAGGTTCTTAATCGCTCCTGTCAGGGGGCTGATAGAGAATCTGTCTGTTGAATTCACAGTGCCTGTTATCGTTATATCTATACCATCAAAGCTTATTGGATTGCCTGAGACATAGGGACCGGTTGCCACAACAGAGCCTGTCTGTTTGTCTGTCACATAATAATTGTTCGAGGAATCAAAGGTTATATCGTATTCATCAAGGGTAAGAAGCGAAAGGTTAGAAATCGTTGCAGAGGTGATATCAGCACCCGAAGAACTATCCGATATGGAAAGGGAAGGGGGGGTGAAGAAGTCATTGCCTGTTGTGCCATCAAGCCCGTATCCTGAATTATGAAGGAGATTGATCTCCTTTACTATTGAGGCGATGAGCCTTCTCAATGAATAAAGGGTCTTTGATTCGATATCTCCCCTTACAGCAAGGAGTCCACCCAGTTGACCCTTTTGAATCCTTCCTGTTATGTCTATGCCGTCCAGTATTATCCTTCTACCACTATCAGATGTAGTAGCAGAGGTAATCCTGTTTATCGATGTCCCTGAGACCAGGTTTCTCATACCGATTGTAATGGTTAGAGAGCCATTTTCGTCCTCCCGATAGGAAAAATCAACCAGGTCTGATAAATCTTTAAGCAAAATATCCCTCTGATCCCTCAGATCAAGGGCCTTTTCTGTATCAATACCTGATTCAACCTGGATTATCCTCTCATTCAGGGATGCTATCCTTTCTGCCAGTTCATTAATCCTTTGGACTATATCATCTACAGAGTTATCTATATTCTTTAATGTGGATGTAATCCTCTGTTCTATCCCTTTTGCATTGTTTATAAGCTGTTCTGTCTTATATATCAGGGAATATCTCTGGGGTATGCCCTCTGGATTTGTAGAAACCTCCTGCCAGGCATTGAAGAAGTCCTGAATGGACTGGGATAGACCAAG
>JBBIPQ010000071.1:0-9365 GCA_037442785.1 Nitrospirota bacterium | reverse complement strand
ATCCCGTTAAAAAGCAAAAAAAGATATTCTCCACCTCCAGATCATCCATGGAGAGGGGGATGGAAATCAAACAATGTGACATTTCAAAGTAGTAATAAAGTGTGACTTGACTTTAGGAATGACACCCCACGGCATTCCTTAAAAATAATCTCTTCGAAAAGGGTCATTGATGCAGTAAATTCACTTTGGTGTTATAATCTTAAGCATGCTTAAGAATTTTAAACAGATCATTAGCTGGTGTCTATTTGATTTTGCAAACTCAAGCTATTCTGCTGTTATCGCATCAGTGATATTTCCAGTTTACTTCACCACTTACATCGCTGGAAATGAACATGGTATTGGTGACCTCTGGTGGGGACGGGCTATTTCTATCAGTATGCTCATTGTGGTTTTAACCTCTCCATTCCTTGGCGGTATTGCCGACTTCAGTGGTCTCAGAAAGAGATTCCTCTTATCTTACACCATTGTCTGTGTTACATCCGTTGCCATGCTATCTCTGCTAAAAAAGGGAATGGTCATTGAGGGGTTTCTTTTGGTAGCGATCGCCAATATAGGGATGGAGGGCGGACTCGTCTTTTACAATTCCTTTCTTCCAGAAATATCACCAAAGGAATATCATGGAAGAGTCTCATCGTGGGGTTACGGGATTGGCTATATCGGATCCATTACCTCCCTATTAATTTCGTTACCATTGCTAAACAAGAGTCTTATAGATTTCATCTGGGTTATGGTAGCTATCTTCTTTATCTTCTTCTCAATTCCAGCCTTTCTTTATCTACCACCTGACAGAAAAAATGGCTTAAAGGCCTCGGTTGCCGCAATAGAGGGAATGAGATTCACCCTTAGGGGTCTTAAAAAGATATGGTCTCAGAGAGAGATAAGAAGGTTTCTTGTGGCGTATCTTATATACGAAGATGGGGTAAACACCGTTATAGTGTTTTCGAGTATCTTTGCGGCAACCACCCTTGGTTTCACAGGTAAAGAACTCACAACACTTTATATAATGGTTCAATTTACTGCCCTCATCGGTGCCTTCATGCTTGCAAGGCCGATCGATTATCTTGGCCCCAAAAAGATAGTATCTATTTCATTAATAATGTGGAGTATCGTATCCTTGCTTGCCTTTTTTATCCATGAAAAGGGAGATTTCTGGCTGGTCGCCTTGGTAGCTGGCCTCGGCCTTGGCACAATCCAGGCAGCGTCACGGGCATTCTATACCCAATTTATCCCTGATGGGAACGAGACAGAATATTTTGGTGTGTACGCCATGATCGGTAAGTCATCGGCAATCCTTGGCCCCCTACTCTTCGGATACATATCAGCAACAACAGGCAGTCAGAGGCCTGCAATACTGGCTGTATCAATCTTCTTTCTTCTTGGTCTAATATTGATTCAATTGGTGAGAGGCGGGGGGCCAAATGTCAGAGCCTCCTCCTGAAGAGTCCAAAGAATCTCTCCTTCAGCTTCTCAGAATAGGGTCTTATCAACCAGTCTTCGATCCTTATCTCCTTCGATCTCTTGATGTCCTCCTGAAATACATCAATCATCTTGGCCCCGAAGCCTTCATCAAGAATCCCAACATTACCTTCATCGTTCCAGCGCAGTGACTGGAAATCGAGGTTTGCAGAACCAACTATACTCCAGCATCCGTCAAAGACATAACTCTTGGCATGCAGGACTTCACCCTGATAATTATATATCCTCACACCTCTATTTAAAAGCCGTGTGAAAAAGGCCCTTCCTGCGTAATGGGCTGCTGGCACATCACTCTTTCCTGGAAGGAGTAATCTCACATCAACCCCTCTACTAACAGCCTCTTCAAGACAATCAAGCATCCTTCTGCTTGGAGTAAAATAGGCGGTCGTAAGAAAGATACTTTCTTTGGCTTTATTGATACTATAATACAGAAGCTTTCTCATCCTTCTTCTTCCCCTGGCTGAAGAGGCAAATATAGGTATAACAGGAAGACCGTCGGCAAAGCCTTCCACTTTGTCATCAGATACATCTATTTTATTGCCACCCCATAGGTACCATGTCCTTTCAAAGACCCTGAAGAGTTCATCTGCTGCAGGCCCCTCAATCATAACACCCGTATCCCTCCAGCCCTCCTTCTTCAATCTGATGTGAAATCCCCTGTATTCGTTTGCTATGTTCAGACCGCCTGTAAAGACCTTACTCCTATCAATAATTATTAATTTCCTGTGATCCCTGTGGGGATAATCCAAGATACGACCCAACTTAAGGGGTCTTGATGCCCTGATATTTATACCTTCCCTTCTCAGGCTATCCCAGAACCTCGAGGGTGTACCAAAAGAGCCAAAATGATCATACAGGATGTAAACCTTAACACCTTCCCTTGCCTTCCTTTTAAGGATTTCTGCCAGCTCCATCCCTGTTTCGTCATTTCGGAATATATAAAATTGAAGACATATGATCTTCCTAGCTGCCTCAACACCCTCGAAGATGGTTTCAAAGGAATCCTTACCCTTATAGAGGAGCTTAACCCTGTTGCCATCAATAAATCGTGTTTTTATAACCTGCTCTATTGTCTCCCTGGAAAAACTCATGCTTTGTAATCTTTTATAGTTTTTAAGTGTAGGCTTTATTATGATATTATCATAATAGGCAACTATGATATAATACAAAAGATTAGCGCGCCTGTAGCTCAGTGGATCAGAGCATCGGCCTCCGGAGCCGAGGGTCGGAGGTTCGAATCCTCTCAGGCGCGTAGGAAAAATTTGACTCAGGACATCGAATTGTATTAATATACGATGTGTTTCAGGGCCGTTAGCTCAGTTGGTAGAGCAGCTGACTCTTAATCAGCGGGTCGGAGGTTCGAATCCTCCACGGCTCATTCAAGACATACAAGGCAAGTTTTTTCTTGACTTTGCCTTGAGTATGTGGTATTAAATAAGGGATTTTATTCCTTTTATTGGAAGGAGGTGAAATTCATGAAAAAGGTTTTAGCCCTGTTACTTTCATTATTGCTCGTTGCTGCCTTTGCACTCGTTGGCTGCAAGAAGGCAGAAGAACCAAAGGCACCAGAAGCACCAGCACCAGCTCCAGCTCCAGCTCCAGAGAAACCAGCTGAAGCTCCAGCACCTGGTGCACCGGAAGCTCCAGCACCAGCACCAGCACCAGCTCCAGCACCTGGCAAATAAATTTATCCATATCAGGGGTGCTAAAACACCCCTGATTAATTGCTTTTTTCTATTTATTTTGTTTATAATAAAACACTTTCAAGTCGAAAAGAGTGGTTTAATGCCACTCTTTTGTTTTATGGACAAGGGGTTAGAAGAAAGACTTTATAATCTTGCATACAGGGTCGCCGAAGACTATGGATACGACCTCGTTGAGGTCAATCTGCTCGGTAAAGGGAAAAGGACCCTTCTAAGGGTCTATATTGATAAGGAAGGCGGGGTTACCCTTAATGACTGTGAATTCTTTAGCAGAAGGTTGGAAAGTGTCCTTGATGTGGAGGACCCCATTCAGGGACCATATACACTGGAGGTATCATCACCAGGTCTCAATAGGCCGCTTAAAAAGATCGAGGATTTCAAAAAGAATATAGGGAAGATGATCAGGCTGATAACAGAACAGAAGATAGAAAACCAGAGTTTCTTCATAGGCAGAATAGTGGATGTTACAAGCGATTCATTACGACTCCTGATAAAGGAAGGGAAAAAGGAGGTTATAATACCCTTAAAACTGATAAATAGGGCGAATTTAGAGATCGAGCTATAAAATATGACAAAGGAACTTTGTTACATAATCGATCAGATCAGCAGAGAAAAGGGCATACCCAGGGAAACCCTTTTACAGACCCTTGAGGCTGCTCTGCTATCTGCTGCAAGAAAGAGATTTGGCGGGAGGGTCAGCGTAAATCTAAGAATAGATCCGAAGACCTGTGCTATCTCTGTATTTGAGACCAAGAGAATCGTTGAAACTGTAGTAAACCGGGACGATGAAATAAGTCTTGAAGAGGCGAGGAAAGTCTCTCCGGATAAGAACTTGGGTGACACGATAAATATCCCTCTTCCACTTCAGGAATTTGGAAGGATAGCAGCCCAGACAGCCAAGCAGGTCATATTCCAGCGTGTTCGAGAGGCAGAGCGTGACATCATCTATAAAGAATTCAAGGATAAGGTGGGGCATATTATAAGCGGTACAGTAATGCGAAAAGAAAAGGGTATATACTATGTAAATATCGGCAAAACTGAGGCACTTTTGCCTCAGAAAGAGGCCTTACCAGGTGAAAACCTGAAAAGAGGAGACACGGTCAGGGCTTACATCGAGGAAGTCAGAATAACGCCGAAGGGTCCTGTAATCTATCTTTCAAGGTCAGACCCAAGGTTTGTCTCAGAACTTTTCAAGATGGAAGTCCCTGAGATAAGTGAAGGACTCGTTATTATAAAGGATATTGTTCGTGAGCCAGGGGAGAGGACAAAGATAGCTGTTTACTCCACAAATCCCACTATTGACCCTGTTGGTGCCTGTGTTGGTATGAAGGGCACAAGGGTACAATCTATTGTGCGGGAATTGAGAGGAGAGAGGATCGATATTATACCCTGGACAGATGACCCAAGGATACTCATAGCCCGTGCCCTGAGTCCTGCTATCATAGACAGGATAGGGATAGATGAGGAACAAAAGGCAGCGACCGTAATCGTCAGCGATCAACAGTTATCAATAGCAATCGGTAAGAGAGGTCAGAATATAAGGCTGGCTAAAAAGTTGACGGGCTGGGATATCGAGGTACTGGGTGAATCAGAATTTTCCAGGATGAAGACAGACGAGGCTGAAAAGGATCAGAAAGAAGAAACCTCTCAATAGAGATGTCATTTCTGGAGTCCCCAATTCAATATGTCAAGGGAGTTGGGCCCAAAAGGGCAACCCTCCTGGGAAGACTTAATATCCGGACTGTACGAGATGCCCTTTTTTATCTTCCCTACAGGTATGAAGACAGGAGAAACCTAAAAAAGATTTGTGATGTTATTTATGGAAACCTTGAAACCGTTAAGGGTAAGGTCATCTCCATGAATATGACAGAGTTACATCCAAAACAACAAAGAAGGTTGACCATCTTTGAGCTTCACATATCTGATGGAACCGGGATAATAAAGGCAAAGTGGTTCAATCAGGCCTACATGAAAAATAATTTTCAAAAAGGACAGGAACTTGTCATCACTGGGACCGTTAAGCCTTCCTACTATGGTGGCCTCGAGATTGTCAACCCTGAATATGAGGTAATAGAGGAGGACTCCTCATTTATCCACACATCAAGGATCGTTCCCATTTACAGGGCTACAGAAGGAATAAGCGCAAGGGTTCTGAGAGGAATAATGCATAATATACTTACTACCTGTATTGATCAGATTGTTGATCCTCTTCCAGAATATATCAGACTCAGCTATAATCTACCCGGTTTATCAGAGAGTATCCACAACTGTCATTTTCCACCAGGGGATGCGGATGTTCATGTTTTTAACAGTGGAATTAGTCCTTATCACAGGAGATTATACTTTGATGAGATATTCAATTTAGAGATAGGCGTTGCTAAGATAAAGAATGGCCAGATAAGAGAAAAAGGTATCTCCTTTAACCCTGAAGGAAGGCTTGTTAACGAGCTTTTGAAAAGGCTTGATTTTGATCTAACAGTTGCTCAGAAGAGGGTATTTAAGGAAATCCTTGAGGATATGAGGAAGCCCTTTCCAATGAATAGGCTGATTCAAGGAGATGTTGGATGTGGAAAGACAATCATTGCCCTCATGGCAATGTTAACAGCAGTAGAATCGGGTTACCAGACTGCAATGATGGCTCCTACAGAGATCCTGGCAGAACAGCACTATATTAACATGCATAGACTCGTCGAGGACCTTGGACTCAAAATCTGTCTTCTCTGTAGCAGTCAAAAAGAGAAACCCATAGAAGAGATCGCAAGGGGTGAGATAGACATAATTATTGGCACTCATGCAATAATACAGGAAGGAATCCGGTTCAAGAAACTCGGGCTTATCGTGATCGATGAGCAGCATAGATTCGGGGTTATGCAGAGGTCTGCCCTCAGAAAAAAGGGAAAGAATCCCGATGTACTTGTAATGACCGCAACCCCTATCCCAAGAACCCTCGCCATGACAGTTTATGGTGATCTTGACTATTCGATCATCGATGAACTACCACCTAACAGAAAACCGGTAGTCACCAGGGTCTTCAAAGAAGAACAAAAACAGCTTATCTATCGTAAGATAAGAGAAGAGATCAGTAAGGGAAGACAGGTATATGTTGTTTACCCTGTGATTGAGGAATCAGAGAATCACGATCTCAAATCTGCCATAACTGGCAAAGAGAGACTTGAACAGATCTTCCCAGGTTTAAGAATTGGGCTCGTCCATGGGAAGATGAAGGCTCAGGAAAGAGAATCTGTAATGTTAGCCTTTAAAGGTGGTGAGATTGATATCCTTGTCAGCACCACAGTCATTGAGGTTGGTGTGGATGTTCCTAACGCAACCCTTATGCTTATAGTCCATGCCGAGAGATTTGGCCTTGCACAGCTCCACCAGTTAAGGGGAAGGGTCGGCAGGGGAGGAGATCAGTCCTTCTGTTACTTTCTTGCCTACGAACCACTGAGTGATGAGGCAAGAAGAAGACTCGCTGTTATGGAAAAGAGTAGTGATGGTTTTGTGATTGCCGAGGAAGACCTCAATATAAGAGGCCCTGGTGAGTTTTTCGGCACAAGGCAATCAGGCATGCCTGACCTGAAGATAGCCAGCATTGTAAGGGATGTTGATCTCGTTGACATAGCAAGGAGAGAGGCTTTTAAGATCATTGATGCTGATCCTGAATTGGAGGGTTTTCCGCTTCTAAAGAATGCGGTTGAATGTTTCTGGAAGGGTAAGATCGATATCTTTAAGACTGTATAGGAGGAAGAAATATGCTAAAAAGGGTTAGGGACAGCTTAGAGAGGGGTATCGAGAAATTAAGATGGTTTTCAGCCTTAGTAAATGAGAGACTCAAGGTCGAGATAGCGCTCTTCAGACTTATCAATCAATCCTCAGAGATAGAAAAAAAGAGGGATGCCATCCTCAAGGCTATAGGTGAGAGGGTTTTAGAATTAAAGGGTAAATCAGAGAGGAACATATTCAAGGACCCATCTATAATCGAACTTATCGATAGATTGAAGACAATAGATAATGAAATGGAAAACATAAGGGACAAGGTCCTTGAACTGAGCAAGATAGAGATATGATCCCCGTATATATCCTGACCTATGTAATCGGTGCCGTAATCGGTTCATTCATGAATGTCTGTATATACAGGTTACCAAGAAATCTCTCGATCATCAGTCCTTCATCACGATGTCCATCCTGTCAGTCACCTGTAAGGCCATACGATAATATACCAATCATCAGCTATATGATCCTCAAAGGACGGTGCAGGGATTGCGGTACGCCAATATCATTTCGCTACCCCTTAGTTGAATCCCTAAATGCCATCATGTATACCTTAATTATCTGGAGATTTGGTCTCGGCTGGCATATCCCCTTTATGTTTGCCTTTATATCAGGCCTTATAGTAATCACCTTCATTGACCTTGACTTTCAGATAATCCCTGATTCAATAACCCTTACTGGCATACCCATAGGACTGATAGCATCCACGATAACGATACCTGATCCCTTCTCAAGAGAACATCCTGTAGGCTTCATTAACTCCCTGATTGGGATAGTCTCTGGTGGAGGATTATTCTACCTTATCGCCATCCTGGGAGAAAAGGCCTTTGGTCAGGAGGCAATGGGTGGTGGTGACATAAAGTTGATGGCCATGGTGGGTAGCTTCTTAGGATGGAAATCTATTATCCTGACGACCTTTGCAGCAAGCCTTACGGGTTCGGTTGTGGGAATTATGTACATGATCATAAAAGGTAAAGGAAGGGGGATGAAGATTCCTTTCGGTCCGTTCCTTGCCCTCGGAGCAATAGTGAGCCTCTTCTTTGGACAGGAAATTCTTGCCATATACCTGAGATGATGAACGAAGGTGTCTTCTTCTTAACCCTCTCATTGATATTCATCCTTTTAGTGCTTTTCTTATCCTTCAGAACAATAATCAGGTTAAGAAAGGCAAGAGCCGAAAGGGAAGAGAAAGAACGGAGTGATGTCAGTTTTGTGGTTGACACATTTCATGATCTGCTTTCGAAACTGAAGCAAAAAGAGAAGGAACTGGAAGATCTCAGACAAAAGGCAGAACAGCGAGCAGGTATTATCGAGAGTTATAATGAATACATATTACAGAGCGTGCCCAGTGGCGTGATAAGCTTTGATAGAGAGATGAGGGTAACAAAGGTTAATGCTGCGGCCGAGCGAATCCTCGAAATAAAGGCTGAAAATGTCTCTGGCAGGTTTTTTAAGGATGTATTTCGAGAGCCACTTCTTTCCATGATAAGCGGGGCAAATCTCATCGAAAGAAGAGAAATACAGTACAGGACCGAATCTGGAAGGAATATCCATCTTGGTTTAACTATAACTCCTCTGATTAATGGAGATGGTGATGTTATAGGCCAGATAATGGTCTTCACTGATCTTACGGACCTTAAGGCCCTGAAGGCTCAAGCAGAATTAAGGGACCGATTATCGAATCTTGGGGAAATGGCGGCTGGGATAGCCCATGAACTCAGGAACCTAATGGGGGTAATAGCCGGTTATACCAAACTTCTCCAGAAAAAGGTAGACCCTTCACTGCTTGAGACAGTTGATTCCATATCTAAGGAGATAACTGTAATGAACAGGATAATCTCGGATTTTCTCTCCTTTGCAAGACCTGCTGACATCAATCCCTACGAGCTAAATTTAAAGAGATTAATCGAAGATTGTCTTAGTGCCTTTGCTGAAAAAAGCCCCGACATAAGGATATATTCAGATCTTGAGGGTCTGCCAGCATTGTTCGGGGATGAGGTGCTTCTTAAACAGGCTTTTAATAACATCATTCAGAATTCTATTGAGGCAATGCCGCAGGGTGGTGAACTGAGGATAGATTATAATCTCAATCCTGATTCTGTTGAGATATGGATTTCTGATACAGGACACGGAATTCCTGATGATATAAAGGAAAAGATCTTCTTGCCCTTTTATTCAACAAAGGAAAAAGGCACAGGTCTTGGTCTTGCAATAGCGCAAAAGATAATAGTATCTCATGGTGGGGACATCAGTATCGGTAATTCAGAAAAAGGTACCACTTTTATCATAAGACTGCCTTTAAAAATGGGTAGTGTAAAATCTTTTGTGTAAAATCTTGAAGTAAGAAAAAGAAAGGGGTCCCCCAAAAATCAAAGATTTTTTGGGGTAATAGTAGGGTGTATTCTCCATTGTTAT
>JBBIPQ010000070.1:0-9381 GCA_037442785.1 Nitrospirota bacterium | reverse complement strand
ATTACACCAAGAATAGTAATTTTGTCAAGATAAAAATCAGAGGCTAGGCGATCAAGGTGTTGAAATGCCACAAATAAATCTTGTATGATAATGAACGCTTTTTAAAGGAGGAAAAAGATCAAGGTTAAAATAAGAGGAAGCCTTATCGAGCTTACCCCTGATGAGGCAAAGGCAATATTAAAGAACGAAGGTGTCTTTGCAATCAGGGTAGGGGTGGACTTATTGGATATCGAAAGGATTAATGATCTTGGCCATGAGGCAGAGATCGAGGGAATTACCTTTGATTCGAAAGAGGGAAGAGAGATATACCGTCACAGCACCTCCCATGTAATGGCTCATGCTGTAAAAGAGGTCTTTCCAGAGGCAAAACTCGCCATAGGCCCAGCCACAGAGGATGGTTTTTACTATGATTTTGATCTGCCAAGGGCACTTACTCCTGAAGACCTTGAAAGGATTGAGGAAAGGATGAGAGGGATTATAAAGAAGGATTCGGCCTTTAAAAGAAGGGTTCTCTCTAAAACAGAGGCAATCGAACTATTCAGAAAGGCAGGGGAGACTTACAAGGTAGAACTCCTGAATGAGATAACCGATGATTCAGTTACCATCTACGAGGAGGATAATTTTTTTGATCTCTGCAGAGGTCCTCATTTGCCCTCAACAGGTATGATCAGGGCGTTCAAACTCCTCAGTATTGCAGGTGCATACTGGAGAGGCGATGAGAGAAACAGGATGCTACAGAGGATTTACGGGACATCCTTTACTGAGGAAAAGGACCTCAATGAATATCTCAACTTTCTTGAGGAGGTAAAGAAGAGGGATCACCGAAGGCTTGGCAAGGAACTTGACCTTTTCAGTATGAGCGATGATATAGGCGCAGGCCTGATCTTATGGCATCCAAAGGGTGCAATAATCAGAAAGACCATAGAGGACTTCTGGAGGGATGAACATCTCAGGGCTAATTACAATATCCTCTACACACCCCATATTGCAAAACTGAACCTCTGGAAGAGGAGCGGGCACTGGGATTTTTACAGGGAGAATATGTATTCACCAATGGAGATCGAAGGTGTTGAATATGAACTGAAGCCAATGAACTGTCCATTCCATATTCAGGTGTACAGGTCATCCCTGAGGAGTTACAGGGAGATGCCTTTGAGATATGCTGAATTAGGAACTGTTTATAGGTTCGAGAGATCAGGGGTTCTTCATGGATTGCTCAGGGTGAGAGGCTTTACTCAGGATGATGCCCATATCTTTTGCAGGGAAGACCAGATTGAGGAGGAGATATTAAGGATACTTGACTTTACGCTCTTTATACTCCGTACTTTTGGCTTTGATGAATATGACATCTACCTGTCAACGAGACCTGAGAAGTTTGTTGGTACCCTTGAGAACTGGGATAGATCAACAGAGGCACTGAAAAGTGCCCTTGAGATAAAAGGTCTGTCTTACAGCATTGACCCTGGCGAGGGTGTCTTCTACGGTCCCAAGATAGATATAAAGGTCAAGGACTCTTTGAAAAGGGCATGGCAGTGTAGCACCATTCAAGTAGATTTTAATAACCCCGAAAGGTTTGATCTTACATACAGGGGAAGTGATGGTAAGGACCACAGACCCATAATGATTCACAGGGCCCTGATGGGTTCATTAGAGAGGTTTTTTGGCATCCTCATAGAACATTACGCTGGGGCATTTCCATTATGGCTATCCCCTGTTCAGGCTGCTGTGCTTACGATTGCAGACAGGCATATTGATTACGCCAGGGAGATAACATCAAAACTTAAGAAAGAAGGGATCAGGGTAGAGTTGAATTCGGATAATGAAAAGATAGGCCATAAGATAAGGGAGGCCACTATCAAAAAGATACCCTATTTAATTATAATAGGTGATAAAGAAATTGCTGAAGGAAGGCTTTCTATAAGGAGATTAAAGGGTGAGGGTATAGGTCCCCTAACAGCAGAGGACCTTATTAAACATCTTAAGGAAGAGATAGAGGCCAGGAGGTGATAATATAGGTAAGGAAATTGGCAAGGACATAAGGGTTAATGAGAGGATCAGGGCAGCTAATGTGAGGCTTATTGATACTGATGGTAAACAGCTTGGGGTGATGTCAGTGAGAGATGCCCTGAGACTGGCTGAGGACAGAGGACTCGATCTTGTTGAGGTTGCGCCGAATGCAGACCCACCCGTTTGTAAGATAATGGATTTTGGGAAGTATAAATACCAGCTAAGCAAGAAACATGCAGTAAGAAAGACGATCGAGGTTAAGGAGATAAAGATAAGGCCACAGATTGATATGCATGACCTTGAGTTAAAAGCAAAAAATATCAGGCGTTTTCTTGACGACGGAAATAAGGCAAAGGTCACTATGTTCTTCAGGGGCAGGGAAAGGGTGAGACCAGATCTTGGTATGAAGGTCTTTGAAAGGCTTATAGAACTGATAACAGGGAAATATAGTATAGAACAGTCACCCACCCTTGAGGGTAATCATATAACGATGGTGATAGCACCATCGAGTAAGTAGATGGAAGGAGGAATGGATGCCTAAACTAAAGACACATAAGGGAGCTGCTAAGAGATTCAAGATTACAGGAACTGGAAAGATAAAGAGGAACAGGGCAAACAGGAGACATATCCTGACAGGTAAGCCTTCGAAAAGGATGAGGGCGCTCAGAAAGGGGACCCTTGTTGACGAGACAGAGTACAGGAATATAAAGAGCTTATTGCCCTATTCTTAATTCAGTTATATATAAATTAAGGGCTTTCAGAAGTCAGACTCTGTCTCCTTGATCCGTGACCAGGATCCATTGATATGAAAACTGGAAACGGTCAAGGGAACACAGACTACGGACTACGAAAAACGGACAAAGGAGGATATATATGCCAAGAGCAAAAGGTGGTTTTAAAACAAGGAGGAGGAGAAAAAAGGTCCTTGAAAGGGCAAAAGGTTTTTATGGTGCGAAGAGCAAACTTTACAGGATCGCAACAGAGGCTGTTGATAAGGCACTCAGGCATTCATACAGAGACAGAAGGGCAAAGAAAAGGGAGTTCAGGTCACTATGGATTGCAAGGATCAATGCGGCTGTTCGTGCCCTTGGGTTAACCTATAGCCAGTTTATGTCAGGTCTGAAAAAAGCGAACATAGGCCTTGACAGGAAGGCCCTTGCCTATATTGCCTATAATGACCCGAATGCATTCGGTCAGATAACAGAGACTGTAAAAAAGCAACTGCTTAAAGTAGAGCAGTAGACCAGTAGCGCAGTAGTGCAGTAGTTTTTAAGAAGGAAATAATCATATATATACCTTATTAGCTACAAGTCTACTGCTCTAAATTCACAATGATAAAAGAAATAGAAGATATAAAGACGGTCTTTATTGAGGAACTTGCGAAGACAGGTTCTCTATCAGACCTTAATAACTTAAGGATCAAATATCTGGGTAAGAAGGGTATACTCTCTTCGAGATTAAAGGCCCTCTCGCAACTCCCTTCAGAGGAAAGGCCTATCTTCGGACAACAGATAAATGACTGCAAACGATTCATTGAAGAAGAGATAGGCAAAAGGGAAGGGGTCCTGAAGGCTGAAGAGCGTAAGAGGGAAATAGCCCGTGAATTTATTGATATAACCTTGCCAGGTAAATACACCGTTCCAGGAAGACTGCATCCCATAACAGTGGTAATGAGAGAGATAATAGATATATTCACCGGTATGGGTTTTGATGTTGAGGTTGGCCCAGAGGTTGAGCTTGATTACTATAACTTCGAGGCCCTTAATATTCCAAGGGACCATCCAGCAAGGGACATGCAGGACACATTCTATATATCAGAGGATATCCTGCTCAGGACACATACATCCCCTGTCCAGGTCAGGGTTATGGAAAAGAAGAGGCCACCTCTTAAGTTCATTGCACCTGGAAAGGTTTACAGGTGCGATGCGGATATCTCCCACACCCCTATGTTTCACCAGATAGAAGGGTTGATGGTTGATAGGGATATAGCCTTCAGTGATCTTAAAGGAATACTTGAGGTTTTTATACATAAGCTCTTTAATCCTAATACACCGGTCAGATTCAGACCGAGTTATTTTCCATTTACTGAACCGAGCGTAGAGATTGATATAGGTTGTATCCTATGTTCAGGTTCAGGCTGCAGGGTCTGTAAAGGGACTGGATGGCTTGAGGTTCTTGGTGCGGGCATGGTAAATCCAAGGGTCTTTGAGATGGTAGGCTATGATCCTGAGACCTATACTGGTTTTGCCTTTGGCATGGGTGTGGAAAGGCTAACTATGCTCAAATATTCGATTGAAGATATAAGGATGTTCTTTGAGAATGACATCAGATTCTTGAGGCAGTTTTGATATGCGGTTGTCTCTTGAATGGTTAAAGGATTTTGTAGATATTAACAATGTAACACCTGATGAACTTAATCTCAAGCTCACAATGATCGGCCTTGAGGTAGAAGGGGTAGAATCTGTTGATGGAGATATTGTATTTGAGGTAAATGTCACCCCCAACAGATCTGATTGCCTGAGCGTACTTGGTATTGCGAGGGAGGTATCAGCCCTTCTCAATATCCCCTTGAGAATGCCCGATTTCAAGATAACCGGAGATACAGGAGGATGTGAGATAGGCGTCAACATCCTTGATCCTGAACTATGTCACAGATATGCGGGCAGGACAATCAAAGGGGTCAGGATAACCGGGTCCCCTGATTGGATGAAGAGAAGACTTGAGAGATCAGGCATGAGGTCAATAAATAATGTGGTTGATGTGACCAACTATGTACTTTTAGAGATGGGACATCCCCTTCATGCCTTTGATATGGACAGGATATCGGGAGGGGTCATCAGGGTTGGAAGGGCAGGGGAAGGACAGATCATAAGGACAATAGATGGTGTTGAGAGGAGAATTCCTGATGATTGTCTTCTCATCTGGGATTCGGAAAGGCCTGTTGCAATAGCAGGGATAATGGGGGGGCAGGATTCTGAGGTTACCGATAGAACAGTTAATGTGTTCCTTGAGAGCGCCTATTTTCTGCCTTCCTCAATCAGAAGGACATCAAAGAACCTTGGGCTCAAAACAGAGTCTTCTTACAGGTTTGAGAGAGGCACTGACAGGGAATCCCTGATCAATGCCCTTGACAGGGCCGCATATCTCATACGGGAACTTGCTGGAGGAGAGGTCTCGGAGAGGGTTGATGAGTATCCCGTTTCCTTTAAGGCAGAACCAATCCCTGTCAGATATGAAAGGGTAAGAAGGGTCATAGGTGCTGGAATCGGTGACGAGGAGATGATTGATATACTGAAGAGGCTCAGGATGGATGTGAGGGTTGAAAGGGAGCATCTCCTTGTGATACCTCCTTCCTTCAGAAACGATATTGGATCAGAGATAGATATAATTGAAGAAATAGCGAGATTCTATGGATATGATCGGATACCCGTAACAGTGCCAAAGATACCTGTCTCAATGGAAAGACCGGGAAGGGGTCATAGTATCATCAACAATATAAAGGACACAATGAGAAAGATCGGTTTCACAGAGGCCATAAATTACAGCTTCTTGAACATGGATGATCTTGATATGTTGTCTATACCTGGAGATGACATCAGGAGAAAGGCTATCAGGATAAGAAACCCACTGAGGACCGAGGAATCTCATCTGAGGACAACCCTATTGCCAGCCCTCTTAAGAAATCTCAGGTACAATCTCTCCATGGGCAATCGGGAGATCCGGTTGTTTGAAGTAGCACGGGTATTTCAGAATGATATGGTCTTTGAGAATGGATTACCCATGGAGAAACATTATCTGGGAGCGATTTATTATCTTTCCAGGTTGCCTGAACTCTGGAAGGATGAGACGCCTAAGTTTTATATCTTCAAGGGCTTCATTGAGCATATACTCAGTGAGTTCAAGATAAAGGATGTCTTCTTTGAACGATCCTCAGAACCTTTTCTCCACCCAGGTCAGTCAGCCGATATTATAGTATCAAAAAGGAGGATCGGTTATTTTGGACTGGTACATCCCGATGTGGCGGACAGACTCGATCTCAAACTGGCAAGACCTGAGATATTCCTCTGTGAGATTGATATAGATTCAATGATTACTCTTATACCTGGGGAAACAAGATATTCGCCCATTCCAAGATTCCCTTACATAGAGAGGGACATCGCAATCATGGTGGATGAATCTTTAACAGCTGCTTCTATTGCAGGGAGTTTAAGGGATTTCCCTTCAGAACTCATAGAAGACATCTCACTCTTTGATGTCTATAAAGGACCAAATATACCTGAAGGCAAAAAGAGTCTTGCCTTTTCTATAAGGTATCGCGCAAAGGACAGAACTCTTACAGATGCTGAGGTCGAACCGATTCACAGGGGACTTGTTCAATATATCTGCAATAAGACAGGCGGTGTAATAAGAGGTTAGTGAACAACCCTGTAGCCAGTTCCTGTTATGGCGTTCTCTATAGCATCGATGTCAACCTTTGACTCATCAAAGCTCACCTTAACGAGCCCGATCTGCACATCAGAATTTATTATTCCGCTGAGACTATCCAAGGCCTTTTTAACCCTCATTACACAGTGCTGACAACTCATACCCTCGACCCTGATTGATGCCTCCTTCATAAATACCTCCGGATCCTTTCTAAAAATTCTTGAAAATTATAATAAACTATATTAACATACTATCTCACTCACGATTTAACAAAACCAGGCATTTTACTTTACTGTTTCACCCAAGGAGATCTAAAATGAAAAGACCGTTAGTAGGAATCATTATGGGAAGTGACAGTGACCTTCCAGTAATGGAGGAGGCTGCTGAGGTATTGAGGGAGATGGGTGTTCCCTTTGAGATGGATATAAGCTCTGCTCACAGGTTGCCTGATAAGACTGCTGAATATGCAAGGACAGCAAGACAGAGAGGTATAGAGGTTATCATAGCAGGGGCTGGTATGGCAGCACACCTTGCTGGTGTGATTGCAGCTCATACAACCCTTCCAGTGATTGGAGTCCCTCTCAAGGCTGGTGCATTGAATGGCATGGATGCCCTTTATTCTACAGTCCAGATGCCACCAGGGATTCCGGTTGCGACTGTTGCAATCGATGGGGCAAGGAATGCAGCCTATCTTGCCTGTTCAATACTATCCATAAAATATCCTGAGGTGGCTGAGAGGCTTGAGGCATTCAGGGAAAAGACCCGCCAATCCCTTATGAAGAAATCAGAGGAGATCAGGGTGAGATATGAAGGTTAAGGAGATCAAGAAGGTTCTCATTGCAAATAGAGGAGTTCCAGCTGTAAGGATAATGCATACGTGCAGGGACAGAAAGATCCCTACCACCGCTGTTTACAGTAGACCTGACAGGCTGGCACATCACGTATTTATGGCTGACACAGCAGTGCATATCGGGGATGCCCCACCGATTGAGTCCTATCTCAATATGGATAAGATGATTGAGGCTGCCCTCCGAAGCAAATCAGATGCTATACATCCAGGCTGGGGGTTTCTTGCAGAGAATGAGGAATTTGCCCGGAGGGTGATAGATGCAGGGCTTATATGGATTGGACCATCTCCAGAGGTCATAAGGATGATGGGTGATAAGGTCCAGGCAAAACATATTGCCCAGAGGGCTAATGTTCCTACGATTCCAGGGCTCAATGATGTTACAGATATAAAGCAGATTAAGAGATGGATGAGGGAAGAGAAGATCAGATTCCCGATAATGATAAAGGCTGCAGCAGGTGGTGGTGGTAAAGGGATGATGAAGGTAGAGAATGAGGAGCTTTTAAATCAGGCATTCAATCAGGCACGATCTGAGGCAAGAAAGGCCTTTGGTGATGAAAGGATACTGGTAGAACAGTACATAGAGAGGGGAAGACATATAGAGGTACAGGTTGTTGCTGACACATATGGAAATGTGGTTCATCTCTTTGAGAGGGAATGTACCATCCAGAGGAGGAACCAGAAGATAATTGAGGAGGCCCCATCTCCATCAATAGATGAAGACCTGAGGCATGAGATATGTTTTACCGCTGTTCGTCTCATGAGGGAGATCGGTTACACCACTGCGGGCACTGTAGAATTTATCTTTGATTCTGCTACAAGGAAGTTCTACTTTCTTGAGGTAAATACGAGGCTTCAGGTTGAACACGGTATAACAGAGCTCATAACAGGGCTCGATATAGTGGGGATCATGCTTGATGTTGTGATGGGTAAGAAACTCCCCTTCAAACAATCGGATATACATCCTAACAGATGGGCCCTTGAGGTGCGTCTCAATGCGGAAGATCCAAAGACATTCAGCCCATCCTTTGGCACAATAACAAGGCTTGAGATTCCGATGGGTCCAAATGTCCGGATCGCATCAGGTGTTTATGAAGGTGCTGATATACCTCCATACTACGATTCATTGTTTATGCTTTTAATGACAGCAGGGGCTGACAGGACAGATGCAATAAGGGTCATGGACAGATCCTTAAGCAGAAACCTGCGGATAGAGGGCATAAAGACCCTTGCCCCTCTTCTTTTGAGCATCATCAGGCATCCCGCCTTTATCAGAGGAGAGTTCTCCACCCGATTTATCGAGGAACATATGGAAGAGCTTATCTCTATGTTCAAGGAAAAGACCAGTGAGGATGAGGCCCTTAAGGTGGCAAGGTATGTAGCAGAGATATCTGCCCTCGGACCTCAGAAATGGATGTAAAGATATGAAGAAAGGGCAGATGAAAGAAGACAGAAGTCAGAGTCTGTCTTCTGATCGTCTATCTTTTGTATTTGTAAAACCAGGTATGTCTCCAAAGGAGATTGTCGGGGCTGTCAGGGACCTCAGAGGTGTATGCTTTACCTCTGTCGGGATGAGGGACGCAGGGCAGTCTGATTTTAAGAACCGACATCGCATCTATGATCTCAAGACACTTGCACCCTTTTACAATACTATGGGGCTTTTCAGCGCAGAGTGTCATGGAGGGGCAAGATGGCATGTTGGAATCATGAACAGGAGAGAAAGTCCCTTTGAAGAGATAAGTATCCTCCGTGATCTTATGCCTGATGTTTTACTGCAGACCCTAATAAGGGAGACCAATCTATGGGGCTACAGACCCTATCCGAAGAATGTAATCGAGTATGTTGTCTCACAGGTTGATATCGATGTGTGTAGATGCTTTTCCTTTTTGAATGATGTGAGGAACATGCGGTCTGTCGCAGAAACTGTAATGAAGAGGGGAAGGCTCTTTGAACCTACTATCTCATTTACATCCGCTCAGTTCCACCTGATGACCTTGAAAAGATCAGAAAGGAACTTTCCGATGCAATTGGAAGACCGCCTACAGAGGAGGAGTTTATCCTCTATCTCATGCATCCAAAGGATGCCCTTGAATTTATAGAAT
>JBBIPQ010000069.1:0-9405 GCA_037442785.1 Nitrospirota bacterium | reverse complement strand
CCCTGTTGCAGGGGGACAGGACATTTATGAACTTTGGTCCCTTTATCTCAAAGGCCTTCCTGAATTTTGTGATTGCGTCCCTCCAGTGAGCTGGTGTGGTTTGTGCAACATAGGGTATCCCATGGGCAGCCATTATCCTCGTGAGATTCTTCCTTGGCTGTAGTTTCCCTGGGATGACCTCTCCAGCAGGGGATGTGGTAGTGTCAGCTCCCAAGGGAGTTGCACTGGATCTCTGAATCCCTGTATTCATGTAAGCACCATTATCATAGCAGAGATAAAGCATATCATGACCTCTCTCCATCGCGCCTGAAAGGCTCTGAAACCCTATATCATAGGTTCCACCATCGCCACCTATTGCAATGAATTTTATCTCTTTATCTATCTTACCCCTTTTCTTCAATGCCCTGTACATGGTCTCTACCCCTGATATAGTAGCAGCAGCATTCTCAAAGGCATTATGGATCCAGGGAACCTTCCAGGCCGTATAGATGGATATGCATGAGGAGACCTCAAGGCAACCCGTTGCGTTTGATATAACTACCGGATAGTCAGCAGCCAGCAGCAATTGCTTGATAATTATAGGGGTGCCACAGCCTGAGCACATCCTGTGGCCATGGTTGAAAAGAATCTCTTTCTTTGAAAGTTCCTTAAGTGTTAATGTTGACATAATCTTTTACCTCTCCTCAGTTTTATTCTCTCACTCCAAGGTATTCCTTGTATTCTTTAATCTTACCTGTATTCAAAATCTCTACGAGTTCGTTAAGTACTATCTCTGCATGCTCTGGCAGAAAGTCTCTTCCACCAAAACCGTATATCTTGTTTATGAGAATCGGCCTCGATCCGTTCATCATCATGGCTGAGGCTATCTCCATGTAAAGAGGACCGAATCCTCCAAATGAGTCTGCCCTGTCCATTACGCATATCGCCTTTGCGGACTTCAGTGCCTCTGCAACCTCTCTATAAGGGAATGGCCTGAAGAGCCTTGGTTTAAGGATACCCGCCTTAATACCCCGATCCCTGAATTCATCCACCACATCCTTTGCAGTTCCCGCTGCTGAATTGAGAATCACAAGGGCGATCTCTGCGTCATCAAGCCTGTATGATTCAAAGAGACCATATCTCCTACCCGAGATCTTTTCAAAATCAGAGGCAACATCAAGGACAACCTTACTGACCCTTGTCATTACCTCATGCTGTGCCCTTTTGTATTCCATATAAAGATCAGGCAGAATCAAAGGTCCATAGCTTACTGGGTGCTCCACATCAAGGAGTGGATAGAGTTGTTTATATTCTCCTACAAAATTCTTGACAACCTCATCATCTAAATACTCAATCCTCTCAATCGAATGGCTTATGATAAAACCATCCATGCAGACCATTACTGGAAGCCTTATGTCCATGTGCTCAGCTATTCGGAATGCCTGTATAGTATTGTCATAGGCTTCCTGGGCATTTTCTGAATACAGTTGTATCCAGCCAGAGTCTCTTGCACCCATACTGTCAGAATGATCACCATGTATGTTTAAGGGAGCTGATAAAGCCCTGTTTACAACAGGCATTACTATTGGAAGTCTTGAGCCTGCTGCAATGAATAATATCTCCCACATCAGGGCGAGTCCCTGAGACGATGTGGCCGTAACAACCCTTCCACCGGCAGCGGAGGCGCCAACACAGGCACTCAACGCACTGTGTTCACTCTCAACGAGTATTATCTCCGTATCTACCTTTCCATTAGCTACGAAGCTTGAAAACCTCTGCATCATGTCTGTCTGGGGTGTTATTGGATAGGCTGCACAGACATCCGGATTGACCTGTCTGAGGGCATTTGCAACTGCTTCATTACCTGTAACAGCAACGATCTTCGCCATCTATTTACCCTCCTCAACCATTATTATAGCCTTATTGCCTTTCTTGCCAGGACATTCAAGGGCACAGATACCACATCCCTTACAGTAGTCGTAATCAAACTCCTCCCTCTTTCCATCCTTTACCTTGATGGCCATGTCAGGGCAGAACATCCAGCAAAAGAGACACTGGATGCAATTCTCTGGGAGCCATACAGGCCTGAAGGCCCTCCATGACCCAGTCTTGAATTTCTCTGAACTGCCTGGCTCTGTTACAACTCCACCTGGTGGTAATTCCTTCCAACCCTTCATCCTTCCTTTACCTCCTCATAACCCCTTCTGGTTGCCTCTAAGTTACCATCTATGATCTTCTGAGAAAACTTCTTACCAAAGCTCTTTCTCACATCCTCAAGAAGGGCCTCAAGGCTGACAAGACCTGTGACCCTGCAGACAGCACCAAGCATTGGGGAATTTGGCAATGCCCTTCCAAAACATTCTATCGCTATCTTTGTTGCATCTACTGTATAGACCTTCTGTGTTGGAAGGAGTTTGAGTTTCTCCCTTATCTCTGAAGGTTCCTTTGATGTATTGACTATGAATATGCTGTCATCCTTTGCCCCTTCTGTTACATTGACGCCATCGAGTAATGTTGCATCGGCTATTGCAATAACATTTGGATGAAGAACAGGACAATGCATCCTCAGTTCCTTTGAGCTTACCCGATTATATGCCCTCAGGGGTGCACCGGAACGTTCAGGTCCATACTCAGGGAAGGCCTGGACATACCTTCCTCCTGAAAGGCAGGCATCAGCAAGGACCTTTGCGGCAGTAACAGTTCCCTGGCCTCCCCTGCCATGCCATCTAATCTCGACCGTTTCAGCCATATCTCTCCTCCAAATTTTATTAGTCTATCATTTTAGCTAACCATTTCCTTAATTTTCAATAGCATTTTTATTATAATATTATAACCTTTTTAAATTATTTGGTGGGACGGTGAGGATAAACAAGGAAGAAGCCTTAGGGATATTCAAGAACTTTGATCTCCTTGAGATAGGGGAGAAGGCTGACGCTGTGCGAAAGGCCCTTCACCCAGAGGGGATAGTAACCTTTATTGTTGACAGGAACATCAATTACACAAATATATGTATCAACAAATGCAGGTTCTGCGCCTTTTACAGGGATCCTGGCAGCCCTGGTGCCTATCTTCTAAGTAAGGAGGAGGTATTCAGAAAGATCGAGGAAACCATATCCCTTGGCGGTACCCAGATCCTCCTCCAGGGTGGCATAAACCCTGAACTTGGAATAGACTATTATGTTGATTTGCTGAGATCCATAAAGGAAAGGTTTTCGATAAATATCCATGGTTTTTCACCTCCAGAGATAGTCTATCTCTCTGATAGACACAAGTTTACGATAAGGGAGACGCTCCTCATCTTGAAGGGAGCAGGACTTGATTCTATACCTGGAGGCGGTGCTGAGATCCTTTCAGACAGGGTAAGAGAGGTTTTGAGTCCTAATAAGATAAGGTCATCGGTATGGTTGAGGGTCATGGAGGAGGCCCACGGGATAGGGATGAGGACGACCGCAACGATGATGTTTGGAAGCATCGAGGAGCCAGAGGATATAATAGAGCATCTTGACTCAATAAGGACACTTCAGGATAGGACGGGTGGATTCACCGCCTTTATCCCCTGGTCGTTTCAGCCTGGTAATACAGAGCTTGTCAGGCAATCCAGTTTTAAAGGTCAGGCAACGGCTGTGGATTATCTGAGGGTTCTTTCGCTGTCAAGGCTTTATCTTGACAATATAAGGAATATTCAGGCGTCCTGGGTTACGCAGGGTCTTAAGCTTGCCCAGGTTGCCCTGAGGTTCGGTGCAAATGATCTTGGCTCCACCATGATCGAGGAAAATGTTGTAAGGGCTGCTGGCGTGAGTTACAGGGTATCGAAGGAGGACATTATAGAGGCCATAAGGATGGCAGGTTTCAGACCCGCCCAGAGGGATACAAATTATAATATATTGAGATTTTTTGATCAGGATAATTGAATGAAAGAAAGGAGGATTCATGGAAGAGCATTTATATGATGTAATAATTATCGGAGGAGGTCCCGCAGGGCTAAGTGCTGCCCAGTATGCAGCAAGGTCAAACCTGAAGACAGTGGTGATAGATAAGTCAAAAACAGCAGGTGCCTTAGCCTTTGCGAGTAAGATTGAGAATTATCCAGGACTGGCTGAGCCCATGACAGGCAAGGAACTCCTGGACATCTTCAGGGGACAGGCGATCAAGTTTGGTGCAGAATACATAGAGGCACAGGTGGTTGGTGTCAGCCTCGAAGGAGAGATAAAGGAAGTCTATACAATGGAGGCCACCTATAAAGGGAGAACGGTCATAATTGCAACAGGTTCTATGGGGAGAAAGCCGACCATAAAGGGAGAAAAGGAGTTTCTTGGTCGCGGCGTTAGTTACTGTGCAATATGTGATGCAGCCTTTTTCAGGGGAAAGACTGTATGCGTCATAGGAGATTCTGAAGAGGCTGTTAAAGAGGCAGGCCTTCTAACAGGCTTTGCAGAGACCGTGCATCTTATTTCGCCCTCAATGAAGTTAAAGGTAGAAGAGGGCCATCCTGTTCTTAAGAAGGACAACCTGAAGGTCCTGACCGGTCATACTGTAACCTCCATTGAGGGTAGTGATGTTGTGGAGAGGATCAAAATGATTGACCATGAAAATAACGAAAGCACCCTTGAACTATCCGGAGTCTTTGTATATCTACACGGAAGCAAGCCTGTTGTTGATTTCCTTGGTGAGACAGTTGAATTAAGTGAGGATGAATGTGTGGTCACAAACAGAATGATGGAGACATCCATACCAGGCGTATTTGCAGCAGGTGATGTGACATGCACAGAGGTGAGACAGGTTGTCATAGCTGCCGCAAATGGCTGTGTTGCTGCGCTCTCTGCAGATAAATATATACATCACAGAAAGAGGAGAAGATATGACTGGGCAAAATAGGGGAGTTATAATCCTCTTCAGTCTTTTCCTCTCAATGATGATCTTTGTGACATCCTGTGCACCACCAGAGGTTAAGCCCCCTGTAAGGCCTGCGAGGATCGCCATTGTCCTTGGGGCAGGTGCATCAAAGGGTTTTGCCCATATTGGGGTATTAAAGATTCTCGAGGCAAATCAAATCCCTATTCATATGATAGTAGGCACGAGTGCTGGAAGCTTTGTCGGAAGTCTTTACGCATATGGATATAATGCCTTTCAACTTCAAAAGATGTCACTGGCTATCGAGAAATCGGATATTGTTGACCTTACAATACGAGACAATGGCTTTATAAAGGGAGAGAAATTGGAGGAGTACATTAACCGATTGGTTAATAATACTCCTTTAGAAAAAATGAGGATACCCTTTTATGCTGTGGCAACGGACCTTCTGAATGGACAGGAGGTGGTCTTCGGGAAGGGCAATACCGGTAATGCTGTGAGGGCCAGTTGCTCCATACCAGGCATCTTCAGACCTGTTAATATAGGAGGACGCCTTTATGCTGACGGAGGCATTGTCAGCCCTGTGGCTGTTGAGGCCGCAAGAAGGATGGGGGCGGATATAGTGATAGCCGTGGACATATCCTCTGACATTGATGTAAGCCAGCCCCAAAACACCATAGAGACCATACTTAAGGCTATAAATATTATGTATTCAAAGGTGGCGGGTCAGCAGATCTCCAGGGCAGATGTGATAATAAGGCCAAAGGTCAGTTTTATTGGCTCTGCAGATTTCGATAAGAGGCATGAGGCAGTCATTGAAGGAGAAAGGGCTGCCTTAGATGCCCTTCCCAGGATTAAAGAGATTGTTGAGAGGTTGAAGAGAGAGGGAAGGCTTTAATCTTAAGACCATGTCACTGCTGTCCAAAATAAAGTGACAGAGGTTATTTAAATGGGCATAAGACCTCAAAAACACAAAAGAAAACGGCACCCCAAAAATCAAAGATTTTTTGGGGACCCCAGTAGCGGTCTCATGCCCATTTAACATTTATCTCGGACAGATGTGTTAGGAGGTAAACAATGATTGAGCAGTTTAGGGATGCAGGAGAATGCTGGAAGGAGATACTATCTGATCCTTTTAAGAATCGTGGTTTGCTCAGGATCATAGAGTCTTTTGCAAAGGAGAACAATAATCCTTCAAGGATTGTCTTTGGGACATCCGGGTGGAGGGGAGAGATAGGAACTGACTTTACATTTAACAACGTGAGGATTGTGACAACGGCGATTATTGAGATGTTCAAGAGCAATGATAGGGTAGTGATGGATTCAATGGGTGTCAAGGATTTTGAGGATATAAGGAGGAGAGGTGTAATAGTCGGCCATGACAATCGATTCTTAGGGCATGATTTTGCAATGGAGGTTATTGGGCTTCTTGAAAGGGAAGGTATAAGGACATGGTACGCGGGTGAAGCAACAACACCTGAGTTTTCAGCAGGTATTGAGATGACAGGAGCTTCCTGTTCCATAAACCTCACCCCTTCTCATAATCCCGCAAATTATGCTGGGCTAAAGTTTAATCCCTCTGATGGTGGCCCAGCCGGAGCCGAGATCACAGACGTTATAGAGGACATAGCAAACAGGATGATGGAAAAGGCCCCAATTATTCAACCATCGAGACCGACCCGGGTTGAAAAGATAGACCTCACTGAACTCTATATTCGATATCTCGTTGAAAGGGGTACTGTAGATATTGAAAGGATCAAGGATTTCATAGATAAAGAGGATTGCCTTATATGCATAGACCATGTGCACGGTGCAACGAGGGGGCGTGTTGAGAGGATCGTATGGGGTAGCGAAAAGATTCACTTTCTAAGAATAGATGATGATTATCTATTTGGTGGATTTGCTCCTGAACCTTCTGAAAAGAATATGGAAGGTGTTGTGAATGTATTGAAGGGAAAAGAAGCAAAATTTAAATTAGGGGTTATCATGGACCCTGATGGCGACAGGATAAGGCATGCGGATGGCTATGCCCAGATACCGATGAATTATTTTGGGGCTATGGCCTTTCACTATCTCTATAAATATAGAAACATAAGGGGTGTTGTTGCTAAATCTGTTGGCACGAGTAATCTTGTCAATGCTATTGCCGATAAGTTGGGGGTTCCTGTCAGGGAGACAAAGGTAGGGTTTAAACACTTCAGACCTTACTTGCTGAGGACATCAAAGGAGCGGGCAATTGTTGCCTTTGAAGAATCGGATGGTATATCAGGCTATAACCATACCCTTGAAAAGGATGCCATCTTTGGGCTCCTTCTTGCCTTAGAGATGATGGCAGTGACTGGTTTGAACCTGAGTGATTACCTCAAGGGGATCATGGATGAGTTCGGCTATTTTTATCCTGATCGCTCTGGCATCAGTGTTGATCGTTCTCTTGCAGGAAGGCCTCTAATAGAGAGACTCGCTGTTATAAAGGACAGATACAGAGAGGGAACTGTTGTTATGGTTGGTGATAGGATGAGAAAGGTGGTTAATGTCATAACCACTGATGGTACAAAGATCGTATTTGATGACGGATCATGGATCATGATCAGGCCATCTGGAACTGAACCTAAGGTGAGATTCTATATCGAGGCCCGGACAGAGGAGGAGAAGAGGGCTATATTTGATCTGGCAGAGAAGATAACGATTGATGCAATTGGAAAATAATAATCTATAGCGTCCCCCGGTTTAATCCCTCAATCACTGCTGTCCAAAATAAAGTTACGGAGTCATTTTAATGGGCATAAGACCTCAAAAACAAAAGAAAGCGGGCACCCCAAAAAATCTTTGATTTTTTGGGGACACCGTAGCGGTCTCATGTCCATTTAACATTTATCTTGGACAGATGTAACCCTCAATATTTAATTATAAA
Source organism: Nitrospirota bacterium (assembly GCA_037442785.1). Lineage (GTDB taxonomy): Bacteria > Nitrospirota > Thermodesulfovibrionia > Thermodesulfovibrionales > UBA9159 > JBBIPQ01. The sequence goes on along the minus strand of JBBIPQ010000069.1, from coordinate 1,664 downwards.
TTATAGGTAATCCAAAATTATAACTTGACATATTTCGCTGACTGTTGCAAAATTTAATAAGAAAGAAATAAAAAACCCTTTTTGGGTTCAAACATTGGAGGTGTTTATGCTGAAGAGATCAGTTGTTTCCCTTCTTGCCATTTTCGTGGTTCTTGCTCTTTTCAGTAGTGCGCACTCAGCAGAAAAGCCAAAGATAGCCCCTATTTGCATGCAGTGTCATGTTCCAGATGATAAACTTATCAGGGGCACCTTTGTAAGTGTCTCTCAAAAAGCTGAGACGATTCAGATTCAAGTTGGGCCTTCTACCTGGATAGTGAAGTATGATGAAAGCACTAAACTGAATGGTGTCGAAAAGATTAACAAGATACCCAGGGAGAAAGAGATATCCGTAGAGATCGAAGAGAAAAACGGTCAGTTATATGCAAAGGGTATTTCCATTAAACCACCTGCAAAGGTTCCTGAAGAAAAGTTGATTAAGGCTGAAGATCTTGCGAGGCTTATTGAAACAAAAAAAGAAAGATTCGTCATTATTGACTCGAGACCGGCTCCACGTTATCATGAAGGTCACATACCAGGGGCTATATCAATTTACGATTCTGAGTTTGAAAAACACTCTGGAAGGCTACCAGAGGACAAGGATATCCTCCTAATATTTTATTGTGGCGGCGTCACATGAAGGCTCAGTCCAAACTCTGCTAGTAAGGCAGAGAGGCTTGGTTACAGGAATGTCAAGATCTTTCATGATGGAATGCCAGTATGGAAAAAAACTGGTAATCTTGTAGTTTCTACTATAAATTATGTTAAAGAGAATATGGACAAGGATATACCCTATGTTCTGATAGATCTGAGATCGCCAGGTGATGCACAGAGGGGACACATTCCTGGTGCCGTGTCAATTCCTCTGAATAAGATAGTTTTATATAAGGATAGGTTCCCTGCTGACAAAAAGGCTCCTATAGTTCTCTATTCATCGGACGATAAGGATGCGACTGAGGCATTCAAGATTGTGAAGGCATGGGGATATACCAATACGAGCATCCTTGGTGGCGGGATAACTGCTTGGAAGGAAGCTGGTTTACCCATTAAGACCGGTGAAATGAAGACAGAGATAGTCTATGTCTCGAAACCGAGGCCTGGTGAGATCTCTGTTGAGGAATTCAAAAGTATTGCAGAAACCCTTCCACCTGACAAACTAATCCTTGATGTGAGAGATGAGGATGAGGCCATGCAGGGTATGCTAAAGGGTGCAAAGAATATCCCGACTCAGGATATCCCTCAGAAGCTTCAGGACATCCCAAAAGATAAAGAGATAATAGCCCATTGTTCAACAGGTGTTAGGGCAGAGATGGCCTACCACATTCTTAAAGAGTCAGGCTATAAGGTAAGGTTTCTAAACGCAAACATAAAGATCGACAGTAGCGGAAAATACGAGATCTCTAAAGAATAAAGAATGAGTGAAGGGCAGAGGATTCTTCTGCCCTTCTAAAATAAATCTCTTTTAACTTCGCAATATACTTCTAACCCTGACCTCCTTCTATTCTAAGGACCTTATTATGGCTATGGTCTTCTATGATTTTATGAGCGCCTCGCTTTCTCCATTGCTAAGTTATTATTTTGATAGACATGGATTCAAATTGTCATTTAGGTTAAAATAATTTAATCAA
>JBBIPQ010000068.1:0-9443 GCA_037442785.1 Nitrospirota bacterium | reverse complement strand
ATTGACAGTATGATAAGATCAGCGATTCAGGAAACAGGGGTAACAAGTGTTAAGGAATTAGGAAAACTCATGAAGACCTTAATGCCAAGGATTAAAGGAAGGGCTGATGGAAGATATGTAAATGAAAGGGCAAGGGAAATTCTTGAGGGTGGAAAATAGTGATAAGGATAGTGCTTCTTATCTCCTTCTTATTATCGGCAGTATTAGCCTCTGCGCAGGAAGCCCGTTACAGCATACCAATAGAGAATTCGCCAGCTTATGGGACTGAGAATTCTCCCATCACAATCATTGAATTCCTTGATTATCAGTGACCCCATTGTGTAGGGGTCGGTCCGACCATTGAGAGGTTGCTAAAGGAATACAAGGGTAAGATCAGGCTCGTTATTAAGCATTATCCCTATAAATACAGGGATTTCTCCCATATCGCTGCCGAGGCAGCCATGGCTGCCCATGAACAGGGCAAATTCTGGCAGATGCATGAACTACTTTTAAAGAAGTCCCCACAACTGGACAGAAATAGTCTTATCCAGTACGCAAGACAAATAGGCCTGGACCTGAATAAATTTATAGAATCCCTTGATAAGATGAAGCACCGCGACATCATAGAAAGGGACAAAAAACTTGCTGTTGAACTTGACCTTTACAATACCCCAACATTCTTTATTAATGGCAGAAAGGTCATTGGTAACAGGCCATACGAATACTTTAAAAAAATCATAGAGGAGGAATTAAGAAATGCTAATAAATAGTCTCAGGATTGCTTTTTTATTAGTCTTCCTCTGGATATTACCCTGCCCTGCAGGAGAAGATGGGGTCCCCCAAAAATCAGAGATTTTTGGGGATAGAAGTGGGGTCCCCAGAAAATCAAGGATTTTCTGGGGTAGCGGTATTGAACCCTTCAAGGCTATTCCGATTCCAGATAATAATCCCCATACTCCCGAGAAGATTGAACTCGGAAAGAAACTCTTTTTTGATAGAAGGCTCTCAGGTGACGGCACCATGAGTTGTGCCACCTGCCACAATCCTGAGGAGGCCTTCACTGACGGACTTGACATATCCCTTAGCTATCCCACCACGAAAAACTGGAGAAACGCCCCAACCCTCATAAATGTTGCCTTCAGCAGATATCTCTTCTGGGATGGAAGGGCAAAGAGCCTTGAGGACCAGGCCTTGTTCCCGATGATGTCTGCCTTTGAGATGAACCAGAACCTTGACTTTCTTGAAGAGGAATTAAGGTCAGTGCCTGAGTATGTTGAGGCCTTTAGAAAGGTCTTTGGTGGTGAGATAACTCGGGAGCGAATAGCCATGGCAATAGCAGCCTTTGAGAGGACTCTCGTATCAAAGAACGCACCTATTGACAGATTCTTAAATGGGCAGAGGGATGCCCTATCACCAGAGGCAATAAAGGGATATGAGATATTCACCGGTAAGGGTAGGTGTTCTGAATGCCATTATGGAGTGAATCTGAGCGATGAAAAATTCTATGCCTTAAATGTGCCTGAAAACCCTTCCCTTGTGAACGATCCAAGGGTGAATGCTACTGTGAGGTTTGTGGCAAAGGTCTATCATTATGATGACTATCTTTCCCTCAGAGAAGACCCTGGAAGATACCTGATTACAAAGGATAGAAAAGACTGGAAGGCCTTTAAGACCCCCACACTACGGGAGGTCTCAAAGACAGCCCCATACATGCACAATGGTGTATTCAAAGACCTTGATGAGGTTATCGATTTTTTTGATAGGGGTGGAGGGCCCAATAATGCCTTTCTAAAACCACTTAAACTTACGTCTGAAGAAAAAAGGCATCTCAAGGCATTCCTTATTGAGGCATTAACTGGGGAAAATTTAAGGGTAAGGCCACCTGAAATACCATGACCATTGATGAACTTAAGAAGCTCAGACCCTATCTGGTAGAACCCCTGAACCTGTATGAAAGAGTTTTAACCTTTGAGAATAAGATTACCTACTTGATAGAGGGAATTAATACAGATGAGGGATCCTATCCACCAGATTTGGTTGATGTTATAGTGGGCGAATTTTTAGAGGCCTTTGATATATCTATCGATATACTTGCCCCTTTGAAGGAAGCCATAAGATTCAGGCAGGTCGATTTTTTAAGGCTACCACTAAACGAGGTGCCCTCCTTCTCACTTCCATATCTCGAAGAAGAAACAGAAATGATACTATTCCTCTTAGGCAGACCCTTTTTTAGTAGATTAAGGAAAATGATGCCTTATAAAGATAACCTGACTGAGGGTGGAAGATGTCCAGTATGCCACTCAATACCCAGTCTTTCTTCGATTAAAGAGAATGAGGAAAGGGCATTTTATTGCTCCTTCTGTGGTCACAAGGGCAGATGGAGCAGGATAGGATGCCCTGCCTGTCTGAATAAAAGAGGTGAAGAGATCGAGATCATAACAACAGAAGAGGAGAAGGGCTTGAGGCTCGAACTCTGCAGGAGCTGTAAAAATTATATCAAGACATTTCAGAGGGAACTTTACAGCAATTACTCGCCAGACCTTATTGATATCTTGAGCATGCCCTTTGATATGATAGCCCAGTCAAAAGGCTTTACCAGGTCATCCCCTAATCCTCTGGGGATGAGAAAGATACTCTAAATCAAAAAGGGTGGCCTTTTGACCACCCTTTCATATTATTGTTAGACTTTTAAAGATAATCAATGTTCTATCTCTATCCCTGCTGTTTCTTCCCTTACACCAACAGCGACCTTATAGAGTATTGTGAGTATGAGAAACCCCGTTGCCCATACACCAAGGGTTATAAATGTCTCTGGAAGGGTTGGCCAGTATTCGGTCACCTTCTCAAACATGTTGGGGACAAAACCTCCAACAATCAGACCAAATCCCTTGTCTATCCAGAGAGAAATAAAGACAGATACAGCAGCAACAGCAAGGGTCCTCTCATTCTTCCTTGTAGCAGGGTTTACAAGGAGTATAAGAGAAAATACAGCAAGTATTGCAGAGACCCACATTAGGGGAACAAGCCTTCCGTGGCCTTCAAGGCCGACAAAGAGATACTGGAAGGAATGCATATGGCCAGGTATCTTGCTGTAAAAGGCTGTGAAGAGCTCAAGCAGGAAGAAGAATACATTTGCAAACATTGCATAAGTCACTATCTTTCCAATAGCCTGAATCTGTTCCTTCCCGGGGTCGAACTTAGTAAGATTCCTTACGAGCATTGCCATCAATATGAGTAGGGCAGGGCCGGACGCAAAGGCGGATGCGAGGAATCGGGCTGCCATGATGGCAGTCAGCCAGAAATGCCTTCCAGGTAATCCCGCATAAATAAAGGCCGTCACAGTATGAATACTTATTGCCCAGGGAATCGAGATATAAACAAGGGGCTTCACCCATGATGGTGGGGCAACCTGATAACGGTCTGCTTCAAGGGTTGTCCAGCCTATGATTATATTTAATAACAGATAACCACTAAGAACAACCGTATCCCAGAACAGGATAGAATTCGGTGTTGGATGAAGCACAACATTCAGTATCCTCATGGGCTGTCCCATGTCAACGAATATAAAGAGTATACACATCGTAACAGCAGAAACCGCGAGAAACTCTCCGAGTATGACGATCTTGCCAAACTTCTTGAAGTCATGTAGATAATAAGGAATCACAAGCATCACAGCAGAGGCGGCCACTCCGACAAGGAACGTAAACTGGGAGATGTAAAATCCCCAGGAAACATCCCTGCTTAATCCCGTCAATCCCAAGCCGTAGCTGAACTGTTTCAGATAAAAGAGGAAACCAATGCCTATGAAGGCGAGTAAGATAAAGACCCATGTCCAGTATCGCTTGCTTCCGGTTAGTGCCTTATCCAGCATTCTCATCACCTCCTATAATATAGAAAACAACAGGCCGTGTGCCAAGTTCCTGTTTTCGTCTTATAGAATAATTCTTGCTGAGGACCTTCCTGACTTCAGAATTCGGATCATCCAGGTCACCAAATATCATTGCGCCATTAGACTTTTCAACACAGGCTGGCATGAGACCCTTATCGAGCCTCTCTGTGCAGAAGGTGCACTTTTCAACCACACCGATCATCCTTGATGGATACTCAGGATTCGGGTCTTTAATAAAGGGCCTCGGGTTTCTGTAATTAAAACTCCTCGCCCCATAAGGACAGGCGGCCATGCAGAATCTACAGCCAATACATCTGTGCATATCCTGCATTGTTATCCCATCGGGTCTCTTGAAGGTTGCCTTAGTAGGACAGACCCTAACGCAGGGCGGATTCTCACAGTGGTTACAGAGCAGCACAAAGAGTTTATGCTTAAGAGATTCTGGCAGATAAGGGTTTTCCTGTCCCGGGAAGGCATGCTCATAATCCTCAGTCCATATCCATTTTATCTCATCCTTGGGATTACCGAAATCGGGAACATTATGAATGCTGTGACAGGCCTCTATAACCCTTTTATAATCCTCCTCTGTCCTGAACTTTCTGATATCAATAACCATTGCCCATCTCTTTGCCTTCAATGCCTCTGGCATCTGTGAGACCTGAATAGCCTCAGTACTGTCCCTGAAGATTGGATTGGTGGCAGAAAGACCAATGCCAGCGATACTTAAACCAGCAATCCTTAGAAATTCCCTTCTGTTAATACTCATGACTCACTCTCCTTTGGCTGAAGATGACAATCCCAGCAGTAAGGGTTTACATCCGCAAACTTATGACACTCATCACAAAACTTCTTTTTATTGGAATGACACTTCATGCAGGTATTCTGGAGGCTCATCTGGTACAACTTACCCTCTGCATTGGCGTATAACCTGTTTCCATCCCTCACTACGAAATCCCTCCATTGATTAAGGAGTTTCATATGCTCGGCCCTCATAAAATCCTTTGTCTCAACACACTTCTTTTCCGTCAGCTTCTTTATCTCAGGGGTATCGAGCTTAGGGTCTGGCTTTGTAACAGCCTTTCCCATATTCGAGTAGAAAGGGAAGGTCACTATTGCAAGAAAGATTACTATCCCTAAGATTATCTTTCCTCCATCATACATTTTCGCTTTCCCCCTTTCCAGGAAGTGGCTCGAGGCGCAAGTCCTGAGTCCTCTCTTTTTCGCCCTTCATCACAAGTGCATTGGCAAGCAATTCTGTAACTCCTGCCACCTGTACACCCGGGACCCAGTAATCCATCAGGGTCGGGAGGGCTGCCCTGTCGATGGCACATATATTTGCAAGGACATTCACTCCGTAATTATCCCTGACAAATTTGACGGCATTGGCCCTCGGGAAACCACCCCTCATCCTCAACTCCATATTCTCTCCAGCATTCAAGCCTGAACCGCTTCCACAGCAAAATGTCCTTTCCCTTATTGTGTTTTCAGGCATTTCAAAGAAGTGATTACATACACTCTTGATTATGTATCTCGGCTCCTCAAAGATTCCCATACCCCTTGAGGTATTACAGGAATCATGGAAGGTAACCCTCAGATGGTCATTCCTGCTTGGATCGAGGTTGAGTTTTCCATGCCTTATCAGGTCAGCAGTAAACTCAGATATATGAACAATCTTTGCTGATCTTGCGTTCTCGAACTTTGTTCCTGTTATAGGAGAAACAGGTTCCTCAAGAAAATCAGGTGGTCCCCAGAAGGTATTAAGATACTGATTCCATACCCTCCACATATGACCGCATTCCCCACCAAGTATCCATTTCACTTTAAGTCTTTTCGCCTCAGAGTATATCTTGGCCGTAAGCCTTTTTGCCATCTCCATTGAGGTGAAAAAACCAAAATTACCACCCTCTGATGCAAAGGTGCTCCAGGTATAATCAAGTCCTAATTCATGAAAGAGCATTAGATAACCCATACAGGTGTAAACACCAGGCACACCAAAGAGGTCACCTGAAGGAGTTATGAAGAGTATCTCAGCTCCCTTTCTGTTAAAAGAAGGCTCGATCCTGATACCCGTAATAGTCTCTATGTCGTCAATCATAAACTCTATATTGCTCTTAATAGTGTGAGGCTCAAGACCAAGGTGGTTACCCTTAAGATAGCAGTTTGCCACAGGTCCTGATATCCAGTCTGTCTGAAGTCCGAGAAGGTTTAATAATTCCCTTCCTATAATAGTGATCTCTGCCTGATCAATACCATAAGGGCAGAAGAGGGAGCACCTCCTGCATTCAGTACACTGGAAATAGTAATACCATATCTCTTTAAGGACATCGAGGGTAAGTTCCCTCGCACCTGCTGTCTTTCCAAATATCTTCCCTGAGGCGGTAAAGTATTTCCTGTATAGGGATCTCAACAATTCTGCCCTTAAAACTGGCATGTTCTTTGGATCTCCACCACCAACGAAGAAGTGACACTTATCAGCGCAGGCCCCGCATCTAACACATATGTCCATAAAGACATGGAATGTCCTGTACCTCTCCAGTCTTTCCTTTATCCCGTTCAGGAATATCTCCTTCCAGTCCTCCGGAAGTTTCCAATCCTCATCCGCTGGAGACCAGTCACGGGGATTTGGAAAATCAACGGCCTGAAGATTCTTTGGCCTTGCGCCATAACACCACATCCCTGGCTTAAACTCTGCCTTCGTCTCCATCCATCCCTTCTCGGGTGGTTTGTAACTTATCTTTGCAAGTTCCTCTGGTTTTGGTGGTTTTGCCTTTGTTGCCATTTCCTCACTCCTTTTCTACTGGTATTCCAGCCATTTTCATTTTTTCTCTAAACTCTTCTTCATATTCTTCATAGGTATGAATCTTAACGGGATAATCCCAAGGGTTAACATGTCTGATCATCCTGCTATTGTTGGCAAGATTCCTTGTTGGGCTGAGGAATATTCCCCCAAGATGAACAAGCTTACTGAATGGAAAATATGCAAAGAGTGTACTCACAAGAAAGAGATGGATAAAGAAGATCGTGCCAACACCCTCAGGAATTACAGGATTAAGGGTGACAAGACCCATTGTTAATTCCTTTACACCAACTATATGAACCTTTGTAAAATAACGCATCAGTATGCCCGTTGATGCTATGCCGATAATCAGGAATAAAGGAAAATAGTCAGCCGGCAGGGAGATATATCTTACCTGAGGGATGTAGAATCTCCTCAGTAAAAGATATGTAACAGCTCCAAGGAGAATGACCCCTGTCATCAGCAATCGGGGAACTCCTATTTGAAGAAACCCGTCAAGGCCCTCTATGATTCTGAGAAAGGATGGGACAGGGTCTGTAAAGAATCTGAGATGCCTTATGAGGACTATGAAGAAGGACCAGTGAAAGGCAAGACCCGCAAGCCAGAGCCATTTCTCCCACTTATAAGCAAGCCTTGGCCCAGGATGGAGTTCTGTCCTGGTATTTCTAAAGAGAGAACGAAAAAGGAATATCTCTAGGATCATCCTCCCTACAACCCCCATTCCAGTTGAAGGATTATCGAGTTTGCTCTGCTTTATCCACGGAAGGGTTTTCTGTTGCCCTCCTGTTGTTGGGATGCGAAACGGAACGGGTGATTTAGACCATTTTATCACTCTGTAAATCATGCCCACTGTAAAGATCAGAAACGCAAGATAAGGGAGAATCACCCCAAAAAGGTAAGTAAAACCAGCCACCTTAACTCCTACTAAGGCAACAACTATAAGGATCGCAACTACAAAGAAAGAAAATATTGCTCCCATTTTATCACCCTCTTTCCCTCATTGATTGTTCTGAACCCCGCAAATTATCTTTGCCCTTTCCAGTAGTCTGAATGTCATATCCTTTACCTCCTTTGCCTTAAGTTCATAAATCTTTTCGCGACATTGAATAAACAGATCAAAAGACAGAAGAGCCAGGCTATCTATCCTCTTTTCAAAATCCATGTATTCCTGAGAAAGACCGTTCCTTAGTTCATCCCTGAGTTCTCTTCTCAGGATATCCTTTAAACCAAAGATAAACGAGACTGCCTGCGATGGAGTAAAATCCTGAACAGCCCTGATTCTAATTATGTTATCAAGGAAGTTGGTTAATCTGTAGATAGGCGAATCGCCTATCAATTCATTGAACAGATCATCTATCCCCTGCCTTATGGTATTACCTACAGGGTTGCTAAAAGGGTCTCTCTGTGACTTGAGGAATCTTACTGTATCAGGAGGGTATGAGGAAAGGATCTCATCGAACCATTGTCCTATTATGTTCGATCTTTTTGCAAAAAGAATCTCACGTAGTGACATATAATCCGATTAGACCCCCCTCTTCACTTGTTTGAAAGGCTCAAAGTTTGAACATTCTAAGATGTTCTAAACTCCTTCATCAACTAAGTCCTCCCCCTGTTCAGCAAAGACAATTATTATTAGAGGAGTTAGACACAACCAGTCGGTTTTGGCAGTCCTGCTATCTTACATGCCTGCTTTGCTGGTCCTGCAGGGAATAGCTCATAGAGATACTTGGTGTTTCCCTTCTCAGGTCCCATGACCTTACCGATCTCTTTTACAAGGATCTTAATCATTGGGGCAATCTGATATTTCTGATAGTAGTCCCTGAGAAAGTTAATAACCTCCCAATGTGCATCTGTGAGTTGAATCCCTTCAATACTGGCTATGTGCTCTGCAAGTTCCTTGCTCCAGTCATCAAGGTTTGTCAGATAACCATCATCATCAACCTCATACTGTTTTCCCTGAAATTCCAAACTGGGCATTTTTAACCTCCTTTTGATTTGTTCTATTAGGGAAAAGTCCCCTTCCTTAAATTTCTCCGTAAATCCTTGTAGAATTGAAGAATGTAAAAACATTAATATAATAACACAAATCTGGTCAAATAAAAATAACTAATAATTCAATTTTGTTTCTTTATTCTTATAAATATGATCTTCCCTCCCTGGTCTCTTCTGAAATCCCTTATATCTCTTATCCTGTGAGTGTTTATATTATAGTTAAAGACAGCCTCGCTGTAATCTTCAGAACTCAAATTGAAGACCCTATCCCAGTCATTATTGCAGGCAAGGACCAGGGCATCCAGAAGGGCCTCTCCCATATTATGGCCTGTGAGGTCACAGGTATATACTGCACCGCACCCACAATTACCACCTGTAACATCACCAAACTCTGTCCTGATCGTTAATGGCAGGTGAATAACCGCATTACAGAAAGGACATCTCGCCTCTCTGTCAAATTCCCTCGTTTCCCTGAGCCTTGTATTCAAAGGTTTCTCCGATGTAAAGATTATAATCCTCCCAGATAAGTTATGTCAATTCAGAGAAATTACTGTTATCACAGGAATCAGGTTTTATCAAATTCAAGGGAAAGATGATCAATATTCTTTGTGTTCAGGTTTATCTCAGGGGGAGATGCAATCTCCTTAGTCGTGGAAACACCAAGATCCTTGAACTTTCTTATAGAGGGAATAAGCCGCGATTCCATAGATCGTACGCCTTCATTATATGACTCAACAGCCTTCCTTATCGCCATTCCTGTCTTTGAGAAATGCTCAAGAACAACGG
>JBBIPQ010000067.1:0-9512 GCA_037442785.1 Nitrospirota bacterium | reverse complement strand
CACTATCTCATCCCTGACCATGTAAAAAAGGCCTTTATCTCCATTGAGGACGTCAGGTTTTATTATCATCCTGGTGTGGACATGATCGGTATACTCAGGGCACTCATAAATGATATAAGGGAATTGAGGGTGGTTCAGGGTGGTAGCACCATCACGCAGCAGCTTGCAAAGATGCTCTTTCTGAAACCAGAAAAGACCATCACAAGGAAGATAAAGGAGGCCCTGCTGTCTATAAGGATAGAGAAGAGATACACAAAAGACGAGATACTTGGTCTTTATCTTAATCAGGCATATTTTGGAACACGGGCATATGGCATCGAGGCAGCGTCACAGGTCTATTTTGGGAAGTCCGCCAGGGAGCTCACTATTGGTGAGGCAGCCCTCCTTGCAACACTTCCCAAGTCCCCATCTGCATATTCTCCCTTTAAGAATCCTCAGAAGGCCCTTGAGAGGAGGTCTGCTGTTTTAAAACAGATGTTGAGTCACGGCTTTATAAATAAGAATCAGTATGCTGAGGCTATGAATGAACCCCTTCCTCAGAAGCCATATTACAGGAGGTTTGAGGCTCCCTATTTTGTGGAGATGCTGAGGCAGGAACTGGAGTCAAATCTCAATAGTAGCCTCTATACATCAGGATACAGGATATATTCAACCATAGATTACGATCTCCAGAAGGCAGCAGAGGAGGCTGTCAGGAAAGGGGTTCAGAACATAGAAAAAAGGGTAAAGAAGGGGGTTGAAGCGGCCCTTATAGCAGTTGACCTCAGGACAGGCGGGATTAAGGCGATGGTTGGCGGTTCTGACTTCTGGAAGAGCCAGTTTAATCGTTCTACTCAGGCACTGAGACAGCCGGGTAGTGCCTTTAAACCCTTTGTCTACCTAACAGCTATTGAAGAGGGAAGGAAGGCGGATGACTTAATCCTTGATTCACCCATTACACTGAGGGGTGCAAGACCTGGACAGGTCTGGGTTCCAAAGAACTATGACGGTAAATACAATGGTCCTGTTACCATGAGGACAGCCCTTGCGAAATCCCTTAATGCAGCAACTGTGAGGCTTGCGTCAGAGGTGGGCATCGAATCAATCATCGACACTGCAAGACTTTTAGGGATAAAGAGCCAGTTACAGCCCTATCTCCCGATCGCCCTTGGAGCCTCGGATGTTACGCTCATGGAGATGGTCTATGCCTATGGGGTCTTTGCAACCGGGAGATATATGAAACCCATGCTCTATGAGAGGATTACTAACAAAGATGGGGCATCCATGATTGAAAGGTATCCTGAGGCAACGGATATCCTCTCTGATGATGTGAGGGACGAGATTAGGACCCTTCTGAAGGCGGTTGTTGAGGAAGGAACGGCATTGAAGGCAAAGGAATTGAAAAGACCACTGTACGGAAAGACAGGGACGACGAATGACTATACAGACGCATGGTTCATAGGTTTTGATGACAGGCTGGTGGTTGGTGTATGGGTTGGGAGGGATGATCATAAGCCCATTGGTCCTAAGGAGACAGGGGCAAGGGCAGCCCTTCCCATATGGATGGATTTTATGAGAAAAGCGCTTCCACAAACTCCTTTGGTTCAAAATCCCTGAGGTCGTCCACACCTTCGCCAATGCCTATGAACCTTATGGGGATACCCAGTTCCCTCCTGATGGCAAAGATGATGCCCCCCTTTGCGGTTCCATCAAGTTTTGTAAGGGCTATGCCTGTAACACCAATTGCATTGTTGAACATCTCTGCCTGCCTCAGGGCATTCTGACCGGTTGTGGCATCCACAACAAGGAGGACCTCATGAGGCGCAGTTGGAATCCCTTTTTCAATGACCCTCCTGACCTTCTTGAGTTCCTCCATGAGTGGGCTCTTTGTATGCAATCTCCCTGCTGTATCAACGATCACCACATCGATATTCCTTGCCTTTGCAGCCTCAATAGCATCAAAGGCAACAGCAGCAGGGTCAGATCCACCCTGGTGTTTCACGATCTGGGCACCCACCCTTTTTGACCATACCTCAAGCTGTTCAATTGCAGCGGCCCTGAAGGTATCAGAGGCAGCAAGGATAACACTCCTTCCCTCGTTTTTGAACCTTGCTGCGAGTTTCCCTATGGTCGTGGTCTTACCCACTCCATTAACACCAACAGCAAGGATAACAAAGGGTTTTTTATCAATCCTAAGGGGTTGTGGTTCCCCAAGCATTGAGGTCATCTCTAACCTGAGGAATTCCCTTATCTTTGAAATGTCCTTGACCTCTCCCTTTTTTGTTTTCTCCTTTAGAAATTCTATTATATCTGTTGTTGCCTTAACACCCAGATCTGCTGTAAGCAGTGCCTCTTCCAGTTCCTCCAGGGTCTCAAAGTCGATCTTTCTACCCCTGAATATGGATTCGACCTTTTCTATTAAACCCTTTCTTGTCTTTGCAAGTCCTTGCTTGAGCTTATCAAAAAATCCCATCTTGTCTCCTTGATCTAATTATTTACTGAATAATCATCCATTAGTTTACCATATCAGGTTAAAAATTAGGATTTTCAGAAACTTATTAAAGGCATCAGTTATAATACTTCATGAATCCATATGGTTTTCTTATCCCCCGTTTAGACGGTGATAAGATTGATGAGAGGTTTGAGTATTACGCAGACCTTGTAAGGAAGGGTATTGCTGGTTTTATTGTCTTTGGTGGGGATTTAGAACCCCTTAGAAAGGGTATAAAAAGACTCCAGGATATATCCGGGTATCCCCTTATAATAGCCTCTGATCTTGAGTCAGGCCTTGGACAGCAGGTAAGGGGAGGGACCCTCTTTCCCCCTTCAATGGGTATTGCCTCTGCCTTGAAGGACATGGAAGACCTGAAAGGGGATACTTATCTGAAGAGGCTTTATTCAACCATTGCCTCAGAGGCCCATTATGTGGGGATAAATACTATCCTTGCACCTGTCCTGGATGTCAATTCCAATCCTGAAAACCCGATCATAGCAACAAGGTCCTTTGGAGAAGACCCTCAAACGGTTTCTCAGTTTGGGGTCTCCATGATCAGGGTATTTAAGGAATGTGGGATAATCTCCTGTGGAAAGCACTTTCCAGGCCATGGTGATACTGACAGGGATTCCCATCAGGAACTCCCTGTAATTAATAAGACCCTCAAGGACCTTGAGGAAAATGAGTTGTTACCTTTTAAAAGTGCCATAGCTGCCGGTGTTGACATGATCATGATAGGGCATCTCTGTGTCCCTTGTCTCGATCCCGGTAAAAGACCTGCCACATTGTCAGAAAAGGTAGTAGGCTATCTGAGAGATGTGTTGGGCTTTAAAGGTCTTATCATTACCGATGCAATGAATATGGGTGGTCTTTCAGGTTATTCTGAGGAGGTGGCATCCCTCATGGCCCTCAGGGCAGGGGTTGATCTGATCCTTCACCCATCTGATCCTGATAGGATAGCAGGAGTCATTAAATCAGGATTGCCAGATCTAAGGAACCGCAGACTCGAATTGAGATTCCCTGATCCAGAAAACAGTCCCGATTTTGGCTCTAACAGGAGATTCTCAGAGGAGCTTTTTTACAGGGCTATACGGTCTGATGGCAATTTAAAGGCAATTGAAAATCCCTTCATGATCGTTTTAAGCGATGAACCTCCTGAGAGGGTTCGATATTTTTTAGACTGGTTCGAGAGTAATTACGGGAAATATCTTCTGCTTTCAGAGCCTCAAATACCATGGCATGAGATCCCTGAGAAGAGAGGCATCGTTGTGTCGGTCTTCTCGGATGTGGGTGCATGGAAGATAAATAGATACAGATATTTCAAAGAGTTATTTAATAATATCTATAAAAAGGTTGATGTTTTTATCTCCTTTGGCAACCCCTATGTTCTTCGGGGCATGAGTTCTTCTGTGATATTTACATATAGCACATCAAGGGAGGCCCAGTCAGCAATGATTGATTACATAAAAGATAAGAGGCTCTTTTTATGATATTCCTGGACATACTTGCCTTCCTCACTATCCTTGTATGGCCAGTGGTTCCGCTATTTTGGATACCTGTACATGGCCTTTCAAGGTTCTTCAAGAGGATAGGCCTTCTCACTTACCTTATGCCTCCTTTAACATGGATGCCCATTGCGTATATTGTCTTTAAATACCGGGAAGAGTTGATAGGATTCAGGTATGAGTTACCTTTTGTTATAAATCTTGCTGGCTTAATATTCATAATCATAGGAACATTTCTTCATTTCTGGACAGGGAAACTCCTTGGGCTGTGGGGTCTGATGGGGATACCCGAGGTATCAAAGAGGCTCGAAGGCAGGTTGGTCACAGAAGGTCCCTTCAGGATTGTAAGACACCCTACATATCTTGCCCATACGGTTCTCTTCCTCGGGATATTTCTGCTAACAGAGGTTTTAACGATCGCTATCCTGACAGTAGCAGACCTGATTATAGTAGGCATAATCATAATCCCTCTGGAGGAGAGGGAACTTGCTGAGAGATTTGGAGAGAATTACAGGAGGTACATCGAAATGGTCAGGTTCAGATTTTTCCCTGGACTCTGGTGAAGAAGATCCGATCTCTTTGTGCTATTATTATGATAGCCCATCTCAGACAGGTTAATAGCATTGAAAGGATGTTTGCGACAGTGAGATTATCTTATGGGGAGGAGATGAGGATTGGACGTAGCCTCTCAGAGATTTGACGTCTTAAAGGTAGCGCTAATATTCCTCAGTTCTTTTCTTTTTTCAGCCATTATTTTGCCAAGGCTCTCTCATATAGCCGAAAAGATAGGCCTCATCGACCAGCCTAACGAAAGAAAGATACATAATAAACCAAGGCCCCTCGTTGGTGGCCTTGGGATGATTATGGCATTGTCTCTGACAAGTCTCCTTTTTTTCCCTCTGGCACATTTGCGGGGCTTCTTTTCAGGCCTTATTCTTCTAACCATTACTGGTTTCCTTGACGATTTTAAGGAGATAGATCATTACTGGAAATTTATAGCCCAGGCGGTTGCTGTGACACTGATGATCTCATTTAGCAAAACTGTACTCCTGTCATTTGGTGACCTCTTCTCAACAGGTCAGATCAATCTTGGTATCTTTGCTGTCCCCCTTACATATTTTTGTGTAATAGGTGTTATAAATTCCATCAACATGATTGATGGACTTGATGGTCTTGCTGGTGGTTTATCCCTGATATCCCTTATCTCTTTTGCAATACTCTCTTATGTTAACAACCAGATGGAGTTGATGTACCTCAGCCTTGGATTGGGCGGCGCTGTCCTGGGGTTTCTTATTTATAACTGGCCACCTTCAAGGCTCTTTATGGGAGATGCCGGAAGCCTCTCCCTCGGATTTTCCCTTGCATTCCTCTCGATTGCGATAACACAGGTTAAGGACAGCCATGTCCCTCCTGTCGCACCTTTATTGATCCTTGCCATACCTATTGTTGATACAGTAACGGTAATGATTGAAAGGATATTAAGGGGCAGGAGTCCCTTTTATGCTGATAGGACTCACATCCATCACAGGCTAATCCACACAGGGAGAGGTAAAAAGGAGACCCTTTATATAATCCTTTCTCTTTCCCTTCTTCTTAATGTCATAGCTGTGGGAGGCACCATCCTTCGGATACCTGGATATTATCTCTTCTTGGTCTTCGGGATATATCTTCTTATATACCTTGTTTTTCGCTTTATTCAGGAAAGACGACTGATTTTAATGTGAAGAAACTGAAAGATTTCAAAAGCTTTGCTTATCTATACCCTTGAGAATAGATTATGGTGTTGATAGGTCTTTTAACAAGTTATATTAAGGCGTGGTCTTTTGTGTTTTCTCGGTCTCATGCCCATTTAACATTTATCTTGGACTGATTTAACTCCGGACAATGGACAAAATCAGTTATAATTATAAATGCTCGATCTTGCAAAGATAGGTTCTGTCTTTTTGATAATGCTTTTACTTCTCAGGCTTAAATGGAACATAGGTTATGTCATGTTCATAGCCTCGGTTACTGTCTTTTTTTTGTACCTCACACCACCTGTAATCATGCTCAAAACGGTTCTTGAAACCATCACAGATTCAGTGACGATAAAACTCTTTTTTTCTCTTACCTTTATAAGGATCGTAGAGATAATACTCCGTGAAAAGGGTGTGTTAAAGATGATGACAGAGACCTCGAAACAACTGCTGAGGGGAAGAAAGGCTGTTATCGTATCCATGCCCTTACTCATAGGGCTTCTACCATCCCTTGGAGGGGCCTATTTTTCGGCACCCATGGTTGAGGAGTCCACAAGGGACTTAAGGATGTCCAGTGACGAAAAGGCCTTTATAAACTACTGGTTCAGACATCCCTGGGAATATATCCTTCCCCTTTATCCAGGCATCCTGCTTGCATCAGCACTGGGCAGGACAGACCTCAGGGATATCATACTTGCAAATACCCCTTTTGCAGCCATGATAATTATAACGGGTTTTCTATTCAGCATGAGGAATCTCAATGAACGGGTGATGACTTCAGAGGTGAAGATCGACTCAGGGAAAGGGAATGAGATGAGGTCCCTTCTCTATTTTTCGCCAATCGTGATCATCCTTTTCCTTGTTATTGTGGCGCATGTGGAACTCCACTATGCCCTCCTGATGACAATAACAGGGCTGATTATCTTTTACAGGGTGAGGGTAAGGGAGGTATTGAGGTTTCTAAGGTATGGTTTCACCCGTGACGTGATAGTCCTGATCCTGGGAACCATGTTCTTCAAGTTCACGATGGAATCATCTGGAGCTGTAGGACACCTGAATCGTTTCTTTATAGAGAGGGGTATTCCTCTCCTGCCAGTCATCTTCTTATTGCCCTTTATAAGTGGTCTTCTGACAGGTTTGACCATAGGTTTCGTAGGAAGTACCTTTCCGCTCCTTATGAGTATGGGAGGGGGCTTGTCCATTGGTCAATTATCCTTTGCCTTTGCTTCTGGATATGCTGGCGTGCTCGTCTCTCCTGTCCACCTTTGCCTTGTGCTTACTCGCGAGTACTTCAGGGCTGATATCGGGCATTTATACAGAAGGATTGTGCCTGCCACTTTCCTGATCATGCTTTCTGCCCTGATAGAGTTCTTTATCCTTATCAGGGTTTGAACTTGTAACCAACCCCCGGGACGGTAAGAATGTATGCTGGCTTTGATGGGTTCTTTTCTATCTTCTGTCTCAGATGCTGTATATGGACATCTATTACCCTGCTCCACGAATAGATACTCGATTCCTTCCAGAGGTGCTTTCTTATATTCTCCCTGGTCAGTACCTCTCCTCTGTGCGATACGAGGTAAGAGAGCAGATCATACTCCTTTGGTGTGAGGACTAAGTCCTTCCCTTTTAAGGTCACGACCCTTCTCTTCAAATCAATAACGAGGTCATCAATAACAATCCTCTCTGATAGATCATGTCTTGTCCTTCTCAGGCATGCCCTTATTCTTGCTATAAGCTCAAGGGTCTCGAAGGGCTTTACTATATAATCATCTGCACCGCTTTCAAGCCCTATTACCTTGTCAGATACCTTGTCCTTAGCAGTAAGCATCATTATTGGGAGGTCAGGGAATCTTTCTCTCAGGGAACGACATATCTCAACACCATTACCATCAGGAAGCATTATATCAAGGATGAGGAGATCAGGCACAGAAACTGACAATTCCCTTTCTGCAGAGGTCCAGTTCTGTGAGGTCTTAACAGTGAATCCATGGAGTTCGAGATTAGCCCTGAGGACGCTCAATATGTCCATGTCATCATCAACGATCAGTATGTAACCTGGCATGCCCCAACCCCTGCCCTTGGCAACTTAAAGTAGAAGGATGACCCTTTAGACCCATCGCTAATAACCCCTATTATGCCACCATGGGCCTCTATTATACCCTTTGATATTGCAAGGCCAAGACCTGTACCTTCCTTATCTCCCTTCTTGTAAAACCTATCAAAGACCTTTTCCTGTTCCTCAGGTGCGATTCCGGGGCCACTGTCCTTCACAATAACCATCATACAGTCCTCTGAAGGCACAGCCCTTATCAAGACCTCAGAACCTTCAGGGCTGAACTTAATCGCATTTGAGAGGAGATTTATCAACACCTGCCTCAGTCTGTCCTCATCAGCAGAGATCACATCACTAACAACCTCTTTGTTTATGATGATCCTCTTCTGAATAATCGATGAATGAAGTGCCAGAATCACCTCATCTATGAGAACAGAAATATCAACATCTGTGTAATGAAGTTCTGCCTTTCCCTGCTCAAGCCTCTCTATCTCCAGTATATCATTTACAAGCCTTATGAGCCTTTCAGCATTCTTCTTTATTATATCAAAGAATGTGAAGAGATCTGTTAATTGCTGAAGTTCTGTGTTCGCCTCAGACTGGGACTTCTCTATTATGGCCTTTAACCTTGCCGATATGTAATCCATCGCACCCTTTATAGATGTAAGGGGGGTTCTCAACTCATGGGATACCTTTGCAACAAAGTCTGATTTCCTGTCATTAATCTCTATCAGTTCCCTGTTTACCTCAATTAGCTTCTTGTTGGTTTCCTCAAGATCCCTAACAGCAGCCTTTACCCTGTCCTCAAGACAACTATGGTACTCTGTAAGGGAGTGGGCCATATCCTTGAAGGTCTTGCTTAGTTCTTCTATCTCATCCCCACTACGAATCAACTCACCAGCAGAATCATCACCTGCAGCAAAATCCCTGATTGACCTGTTCAGCCTTGAGAGGGGTGAGAGGATAAACCGTTTCATGGTAATATAAATGGTAAAGAAGAGAATCAATGTCACAATAATAGCCACAGTGATCATGCCAGTCCTGTTCCTCTTCATCTCAATGAAAAGGTCCTCCACGGGCAGGGTTATGCTTATTGCTCCCCTGACATCTCCTATCCGGTACCCCTGCTTCTGGTGGCAATCAAGGCAGGGGGTTTCAACATAGAGAGGTGCAATAAACCTGAAATATCTGAGGTTATCTATCTTCTGTACCGCTGAGTATTCGTTTGTATCCCCTGATTCGAAGAGCTTCAATGCAGCTCTTTCAAGATCATCAGGGGAATTTTCAGGATTGAGGGGCCTGAGACTCGTTATATTAAACCAGAAGACGCTCTTTTCCCTGGCGTATCGTGATAGTTCCTTTGTTACCATGGCAGGGTTCTCCCTTACCAGTTTTCTGCCCCTTATATCAATAATTTCGGTCTCCTTGTTTATCTCGGCAAGATATGGGTTTGGTCTCACCCATGGAAGTCTCTCCACAAATATGCCTCCGTGATCTGCTATCCACCTCCTTGTTATCACGATCTGCTTGAAGAGGGATCTCGCCTCATTCTTAACCTGATCCAGGATAAACCTCTCCTGTCTCTGGATCAGCAGATAAAATAGTACTCCCATGGTCAGGATGAGGGTAGTTCCTGTGGTGATGAGCAGTTTTGTTGTTATGCTGAGCCTTATCCTCAAAGACATTTAGTCAGAATCAGTAAAACGCACCAGGGTTCCCTTCTTCATGGTCCCATATCTGAATAT
>JBBIPQ010000066.1:0-9932 GCA_037442785.1 Nitrospirota bacterium | reverse complement strand
AGCCTTTATTAGGGGATGGGATAAGTGCACAGAGCATATCAAACATAGCCAGGAGTCTTGATGAGGAAGTAAAGAGGTATCACAATCGCAAGATTAAAGACAAGTATTTGTATCTATTACTTGACGGAGAAGAACAAGGCCCATGAGTTGCTTCAATAATGATCAGAGTATCGAAAGGATCGTCTATGCTGTGATTAATCACCTTAATGAACAATGGAGTAAAAAACCCTTAAAAGAATTTACACATAAATCTTGACACTACCAAGGAATGCCGGAGGATTGACATTATAAGCCCTATTTATGATATAACATATAGCTATGATCCAGAAGACAGAAAAGATATGGATGGACGGGGTATTTGTTGACTGGGATGATGCCAATGTCCATATCCTTACCCATACCCTCCATTATGGTATGGGCGTCTTTGAGGGTATAAGGTGCTACGAGACCGATAGGGGACCTGCTATATTCAGGCTCAGGGAACATGTAGAGAGGCTCTTCAAGTCAGCCCACATCTTTATGATGAAGATACCCTATACGGTTGAAGAGATTGAGGAGGCGATAATCAAGACGGTTGCCATCAATAATATTAAGGAATGCTACATCAGGCCCCTTGTATATATTGGATATGGAGCAATGGGGCTCCTGTCAAAGGATAACCCCATCAGGGTTGCCATTGCTGTCTGGCCATGGGGGACATACCTTGGAGAGGAAGGCATTAAGAACGGGATCAGGATTAAGGTGTCCTCCTTTGTAAGGAGTCATGTGAATTCAAATATGGCAAGGGCAAAGGTCTGTGGCTATTATGTGACATCTCAACTCGCAAAGAGAGAGGCCATTTCTTGCGGATACGATGAGGCTCTGCTGCTCGATGCAGAGGGTTATGTTTCAGAGGGTAGTGGTGAAAATATCTTCATCGTTAGAAAGGGATTTCTTAAGACAACTCCTCTTACATCCATCCTTGAGGGTATAACCCGTGAAAGCGTCATAGAGATAGCAAGGAATGAGGGTCTGAGGGTAGTAGAGGAGCGATTCACAAGGGATGAACTTTATATCTCTGATGAGGCATTCTTTACAGGAACCGCTGCGGAGATCACCCCGATAAGAGAGGTGGATGGCAGATCCATTGGTTCGGGC
Source organism: Nitrospirota bacterium (assembly GCA_037442785.1). Taxonomy (GTDB): domain Bacteria; phylum Nitrospirota; class Thermodesulfovibrionia; order Thermodesulfovibrionales; family UBA9159; genus JBBIPQ01. The sequence goes on along the minus strand of JBBIPQ010000066.1, from coordinate 8,795 downwards.
AAACCTGGAGAGATAACAAGAAAGATACAATCCATATTCTTTGAGATCGTCAGGGGCAAGAGAAAAGGGTATGAGTCATGGTTAACTTACATTAGTTAAGCCATCTTCGAAAAACAAAAAAGGGTTCGGTTTTTTCCGAACCCTTTTTTGTTTGCGATATACAAACTACTTCTTATGACATTTTGCACAGTTGGCAGCATCGCTTGACTTGAAAGCCTTTGTGCCATTGTGACACTCGCCACAGAACTTACCAGCGTTAATATCTGCCATCTTCATCTTTGCAGTGCCCTTCTTCATCTGGAAGATCTTTGTGTGGCAGTCATTACACTTAAGGCCCTTATCAGCATGAACCTTACCATCAAATACCACCTTCCCAGCACCACCACCAGCAAATTCGACGGTCTTACCAGGAGGGACTGCCAGTGCACTGCCTATAAACACGACTGCGATAGCGATTGTAAGTAAAGCTATTACGATCCTCATCCTTCTCACCCCCTTTCATAGTACTTCTGTCTTTACCTGAAACAGGTAGCAATAAAAATGCCAGAAATCTTAAACGCCCTTTGCCTTTATAAAAAGGCAAAGTCTGCAATAAGGCCATCCTCTTGTCCTTCCCTTTCAGGAAAGTACATCCCCTTTAGGGAAAAGTTATGACAAATATAATAAATCCCCTTCCCTTATGTCAAGTTTTTGTAGATAAAATGTTATTATATCCCTATGAACAATGTGGAACTGAGAGAGATGATTGCAGATTATATGGAAAAGGGCTTTCTTGAAAACATCATTGACATGTTCAAACACGATAGCGGGTTATACGAGATGATAGCTGACCTGATGAGGGATGAAAGGATAAGGGTAAGGCTCGGAATAACCGCCCTTGTTGAGACCCTGTCAGAGGGAGACAATAAGGATATAAAGAAGGCGGTACCGAAGTTGATCGAAAACCTTAAGGATGAAAACCCAACGGTCAGGGGTGATGCAGCCTATCTAATCGGCCTTATTGGGGGAGAGGATAGCATCCCGCATCTTTCACATCTTCTTGATGATACTGACATGAATGTCAGAGAGATAGCCGGGGAGTCGATTGCTAATATACAGCAGCAGAATGTATGACCTTAAAAGGCATCTTACAGGAATCCTTAGAAAAATACAGAGACAATATACTCTTCCATTACTTTGATCAGGAATGGAAAACCCTCACATACCATGACTTTGGCGAGTTTGTAAGGAATATCTCTTTTTATCTCTCAGACAATGAAGGTATAAAAAAAGGTGACCGGGTCGCCATAATCTTAGAAAACAGACCTGAATGGGGAATGGTCTATTTCGCAATCGTCACAATATGTGCCATAGCTGTGCCCATTGATGCCCGATCCAGCAAAGAAGAGGTCGAAAACCTTATAAATGATTCTGAAGCAGCCTTTATATTCTTCAGTGAAAAGACCTCATCATTGGTGCCTGATGGATTGAAAGGGATGAATGTTGATTCGAGGTTCTTTTACGAACTGGGTAGATCCGAAAAGGGAAGGTTAAGAATCTTCCACTATATCGATTATCCAGTAAGTTCAGACATAGCCTCAATAATATATACATCAGGAACAACTGGTAAACCAAAGGGTGTTATGCTGAGCAACAGAAATCTTTGTTACGATGCTACGGCAGCAATAAAGGCGGGCATAGTTAATGAGAAGGACAATGTCCTCTCCATCCTCCCTCTGCACCACACCTATCCCTTTATGTGTACCCTTTTAGTGCCTGTAATGATAGGCGCCTCAATCACCTATCCGCCCTCACTCAAAGGACCAGAGATAATCTCGACAATAAAAGAAAAAGGGGTGACCATACTCGTTGGGGTACCCCAGATCCTTGAGATGATAAGGGATGGAATACTCAGGAGATTTAATGAATTGCCCTTTCCCATCTCCATATCCCTCAAGGCGATCCTCAAGCTATGTCTCTACCTCAGAAGGGAAGGTAATATAAACTCAGGCAAGATCATCTTCAGGACAGTACATAAAAGGCTCGGCCCTCAGTTCAGATTCTTCACAAGCGGAGGTGCCCGTCTTGACCTTTCTGTCCTGAATGACCTTGAGGCTATTGGATTTACTGTCCTTGAGGGATATGGCCTGACAGAGACATCTCCAATCGTCACCTTCAATCTTCCTGAGAAAAAGAGACCAGGCTCTGTGGGAAGACCTATCCCATCAGTCGAGATAAAGATCATCAACCCATCCGAATCAGGAGAGGGTGAGATAGTCATTAAGGGACCGATGGTAATGCTGGGTTATTATAAAAATCCTGAAGAGACATCAAGGGTCATCGTTGATGGATGGTTAAGGACAGGTGATCTCGGTTATCTTGACGATGAAGGCTTTCTCTTTATCACAGGAAGGGTAAAGGAGGTGATCGTCCTGAGTTCTGGAAAGAATGTCTATCCCGAGGATGTTGAAAAGGAATACCTCAGGATACCCCTCATTAAGGAGATATGCGTATTTGGAATTGAGAATAAAGGACTCATCGAATCCTTGCACGCCTTAGCGGTTCCTGACCTTGAATATGCAAAAAAAGAGAGGATCGCAAATCTCTATGAGGCCATGAAATGGGAGATTAGCCAGGTCACAATGAAACTTCCTCCTCACATGAGGATCAAAGGGTTTACTATATATACAGAGCCACTACCAAGAACTGCCCTGGGTAAACTCAAGAGATACCTAATAAGTGATCTATATAAGTCAAAAGGACTGAAAAGGAAGAAAGGGGAAGATCCTGAGATAAAGGCGGATGAACTGAGCAAAAAGGTGGCTGGATGCATCAGATCAGTGATCAAAGAAGACACTCCGATACATCTTGATGACAACCTCGAGATAGATATCGGTCTTGATTCATTAAAGAGGCTTGAACTCGTGGTATCCCTGGAAAATGCCTTTGGTCTGAGACTCCCTGACGGCTTTGCCTCAGAGGTCATCACTGTTCGGGACCTGATAAACAGACTCAAGGAAGTGCTGAAGAGCAGAGGTTCGGAAAAGCAGAAGATCGGAAAAGCGGAAGATCAAAAGGCAACAGAACTCGCAAGGAAGATCGGGCTATACCAGGGACGATTAGAAAAAACCCTTGTGCTCTTTCTTCTCATTATTGTTAAGGCCTTGCTAAAATCCCTATTCAGGCTTGAGGTAAAAGGGATTGGACACATACCCCCTCATCCCTTCATAATAGCGCCCAACCATTCAAGCTATATTGATGGTTTTGTCATTGCTGCATCTCTGTCTTCCAGGTCATTCAGTCGTCTGTTCTTCCAGGGATTCCAGAGGTATTTTAGTGGTAGATTGAGTTCCTTCTTCGGGAGGCTTGCCCACGTCATCCCTATTGATCCAGAGACCTTTCTTGGCAAGGCCCTGGAGGTATCCTCTCTACTTATCAAAAGGGGTTATTCCCTATGCATCTTTCCTGAAGGAGGTAGAACCTTTGACGGTGAGATCATGGAGTTCAAAAAGGGCATTGGTGTCTTATCAATAAACAACAATGTACCGGTAGTGCCCACATTGATTGAAGGGACATTTAATGCCCTTCCAAGGGGAGCGATATTTCCAAGGTTCACAAAGATAAGGGTTATATTTGGAAAACCTGTTTATCCATCCGAGGTTGATTTTACGGCTAAACCTTTAAGTATGGATGAATACAGCTTCTTCTCCTTCAGATTAAGAGAGGAGGTTATCAGGCTTAAGTCACAGCTTACCACTATAAAGTGAAGAAAGGTAACAATCAGAGATTTCCAGCATTGTATGTTAGGGATTTCAGGGTCTTCTGGATAGGGCAGCTCATTTCCTTTTCAGGCACATGGATGCAGTCAACTGCCCAGGGCTGGCTCGTCTATTCCCTTACAAGGTCACCTCTGTATCTCGGTATTGTTGCTACATCATCCTCTCTGCCAGTCTTGCTTTTCACCCTTTTTGGGGGGATTGCTGCTGACAGATTCAAAAAAAAGAAACTCCTCTTGATAACACAGAGTCTATCCACACTACCAGCATTATTCCTTGGCTTGATAACAGACTTCAAGATAGTAACCCCCTGGCATATAATCATTATTGCCTTTGTCCTGGGAACCATCAGTGCCTTTGACCTTCCAGCCCGGCAATCCTTCCTCATAGAGATGGTTCAGAGAGGGAAACTTATGAACGCCATTGCCCTTAATTCTGCTGCCTTCAATGGCGCAAGGATAATAGGGCCACTGCTGGCGGGCTTCACAATCGCCTATGCTGGAGCTGCCGCTTGCTTTTATATAAACGCCATCAGTTTCATAGCCGCAATAATTGCCATCTCAAGGATAAAGGGTGTTTCGCTGGTACATCAAACACAACAACACCATTTTACGGCCTTTTTCAAGGATCTGCGTGATGGCTTTAAGTTTATTGGACTGAATAAGCCAATTCGCAGGATAATGATACTTGTGGCGACCTTTTCCCTTTTTGGGATTCCTTTCGTAACCCTCCTTCCTGTCTTTGCAGAGGATATATTAGGGGTGGGAGCAAAGGGACTTGGTTATCTCGGAGGAGCATCAGGCACTGGTGCCTTTATTGCAGCCCTAATCATAGCCTACAAAGGAGAGATAAGATCTGGTGGCATCCTGATGTCGATTGCTGCGACAACCTTTTCCTTATCACTCATAATCTTTTCCCTATCCCACAGTTATCACCTATCCCTCCTGATACTCGTCTTTACCGGGTGGGGAATAGTCAGTTTCCTTGCCCTTGGGAACAGCTTCATCCAGCTTACAGTACCTGACGAATTAAGGGGAAGGGTGATGAGCGTATATACCCTTCTATTCCTTGGTCTTTCACCTATTGGAAACTCAATAATAGGGTTATTAGCGGACACCATTGGTGCTGACAGGGCCATAACTATAAGCTCTACAATCTGCCTTTTATTTACAATCCTTATGATAGGGGAATTAAAGAAATTACGGTCTTAGGGTAACCGAAAATGCAAAAGCCACTTCTTCATAATATCTTCAAATTTGAATGTTAGTGTAGCAATAAATGAATCACGAAGGAGGTGATTAAGGAAATGAAGATCCAGCGTGCCTCCAGGGCTCCCCAAAAATCAAAGATTTTTTGGTACACCCTATTAGTAGTCCTTACCTTATTGCTGTTCATGGTAGCAGTAACGGAAGAGACTCTGGCTAAAAATCCCGTGAATAAGGATGAATCCCTGAGACGGGGTGAAAAAAGGGCAACCCTTGATCCTGGTCTATTCAGTGATCTAAGGGTGAAAAAAGCCTATCAGGTGGCAAAGGAGATACCCTGGGTCCTCGATAGCATCTATTGCTACTGTATGTGTGAGGAATCCCCTGTGTTCAAGCATAAGAGCCTTTTGAGTTGCTATGTTGATAACCATGCAGCCCTTTGAGATATCTGTCTCGGGGAGGCCTTGAGGGCTTCCGAGCTTTATAAAAAGGGTTATCCTGTAAAGAGGATAAAGGATATAGTGGAAAAAGAATTCAAACGATAGGAGGTAAGAATATGAAAAGGTTAGCCGTAATTACTATGATACTGCTTATGGTATCAGGAATAGCCTACGCAAAAAATTACGAGGTTAAGAAGAAGGTTGGAGAGTACGAGGTGGAGGTCAAGATTGACAGAAATCCACCGATTGTTGGTGACAACAACATCGAGATCGAAATAAAGGATGCCTCAGGGAAATATGTAACGGATGCAAAGGTTGTTGTGGATTATTCCATGCCAGCTATGCCAGGTATGCCACCGATGAACTATAAGACCGATGCTACCCTCAAGGGCAATGAATATAAGGCAACTATGAACCTCTCCATGTCAGGGCCATGGAATATAGCAGTGAAGATAACAAGGGGTGGTAAGACCTCGACTGTGAAGTTCACGGTGGATGCAAAGTAGAGCAGAAGAGCAGTAGAACATATAGAGCGACCGTGCAACAGGGTAACAGAGTGACAGGAAAACATAGTGCGACAGAGTGACAAAGTGACAGGAAATTATGGAATAATTTTTTCCTTAAAAACTGTCGCAAGGTCGTACCGTCGCACTTCCGCACTGCTGTGCCTACTGCTCCACTGCACTATTGCTCTACTGCTCTTTCCTCTTCCTGTCTCTGCCGATGATATAAAGGGGTCTCCGATCTCCGGAGATACCCTGAGGCTTCAGGACCTGATAGAGGAGGCCCTGAGGAATAACCACGAAATCCTGATGGCTGAGGCGAGGTGGAGGTCCTCCACCTTCAGGATTCCCCAGGTAAAGAGCCTTCCTGACCCGATGTTCATGATAGGGTATCAGAATGAGGGATGGAAGCGTTATACCTTTGGTGAGATGGAAGGTGCCCAGTGGATGTTCTCGGCAACCCAGATGTTTCCCTTCCCTGGAAAGCTCTCATTAAAGGGTCAGATGGCTGAGAGGGATTCAGAAGGGCTTAAAAAGGCATACGAGGCCACAAGGTTAAAGGTCATACGACAGGTAAAGGAACTATACTATGATCTTTTCCTCACCTACAAGGAGATCGACCTTATCAGGGACAGGATTGATCTCTTTAAGAAGATAGAGGATGCAGCCATTGCAAGGTACTCCTCTGGCATGGCTCCACAACAAGAGGTCCTGATGGCACAGACAGAGAAGTATATGCTCCTTGAGAAGGAGGAGATGCTCAGGCAGAAGATTGAGTCCATTGAGGCAATGCTGAATGCAACCATTGGAAGGGATGCGGATGCACCACTTGGAAGACCTGATGAACCTCTGACCAGTCCCTTTAAGTATAGTATGGAAGAGCTTATCCGCATCACCAATGAGTCATCCCCTGATGTGAAGGTGAGGGAAAGGATGGTGGCTGCTGCAGAGGCAAGGGTAGCAATGGCTGAAAGGGAGTACTATCCTGATTTTACCCTTACAGGCACAGTGATGAAAAGGGCAAGGGAATTTGAGGATATGTGGAGTCTCACATTGGCTGTAAACATCCCTGTATTTTACAGGACTAAGCAAAGACAGGCTGTTAATGAGGCAAGGTCTATGCTTTCGGAGGCAGAACATGAACTTGAGGCAATGAGGATAATGCTCTCATCAGGGATAAGGGACAATTACTCGATGCTAAAGACAGCTGAGAGGCTCATGGAACTATACAGGGATGGTCTGATCCAGAAGACCTATCAAGATTTTGAGTCAGCTCTCTCAGGTTATATTACAGGAAAGGTTGAGGCTATTACAGTGATCAGTCGGTTAAAAAATCTCTTAGAATATGAGACCCAGTACTGGCGTCAATTTATTGAGAGGGAAAAGGCAATAGCAAGGATCGAGGCAATAATAGGGGGTATCAGGTGAATAGGATGAAGAAAGGATATATCATAGGGATTGTCATAGTGCTAGCAATCCTGGTCTCTCTCACCTTTTTCTCCGGTCATATAAAGACCATTACAGGGATTGCCAAAGCGGGCCAGAAAACAGCTTCCAGCCAAACCAATAATCCGGGAACCTCCCCCGCAGTGAACGCATCTACTTCAGCAGAAGAAGAACCTCCCACTGTGGAGATCCCAGTTGAAAAGCAACAGTTGATGGGTGTAAAGACAATGGTTGTTGAGCCCAAACAGGTACAGAAATCTATCAGGACGGTTGGCCGTATCGAGTATGACGAAAAAAGGATAGTCACAGTAAACACAAAGTTTGAGGGCTGGATCGAAAGGCTCTATGTGGATTATACAGGCAGATATGTGGAAAAGGGAGAACCCATCGCAGCCATATACAGCCCTGAACTCTTTGCAACCCAGATGGAATATATAAACCTGTTAAGATGGGTAAAACCTGATCATGATTCAGACAGAAAAGGGGATATATATTCAATGCTCTCAAAGGATGCAGAGGCGATCATTGAGGCGGCAAGGCAAAGGCTCAGTCTCTGGGATCTAACAGAGGAGCAGATCAATTCCATAGAGAAGACAGGAAGACCTGTTAAGACCCTTACGGTTTATAGCCCGACAGGGGGCTATGTCCTAGAGAAGCCTGTAGTACAGGGGATGCGGATCATGCCTGGAGAGAAACTCATTGATATCGTTGATCTCTCAACAGTCTGGATAATTGCGGATGTCTATGAATACGAACTTTCCCTTATAGATATTGGTCAGGAGGCGGAGATAAGCCTAAGCTATATCCCTGGTAAGACCTTCAGATCAAAGATAGAATTCATATATCCTTCCCTTTCAGGGGAGACAAGGACAGCCAGGATAAGGTTTTCCATCCCTAATAAAGAAGGTCTATTGAAACCCCAGATGTTTACAGATGTCACAATCAAAAGGAATCTTGGAAAAAGGTTGATAATACCTGAGGATGCTGTCATAGATACAGGAACAAGACAGATAGTCTATGTTGATAAGGGAGATGGCTATTTTGAACCAAGGCAGATACTGCCAGGCCTGAGGGCTGATGGCTCTGTAGAGGTGCTTAGGGGATTAAAGCCAGGGGAAAGGATAGCCATATCAGGAAACTTCCTGATCGATTCAGAGGCAAGGCTTAAAGGGATAGTAAAGTAGATGATTGCCCGAATAATCGAATTCAGTGCAAGGAACAGGTTTATCATCTTCCTCTTTGTATCCTTTCTCATTGCCTGGGGATACTGGTCATTAAAGAATACTCCCCTTGATGCCATACCTGACCTCAGTGATACACAGGTCATCATCTATACGGAATGGCCAGGAAGGAGCCCTGACCTTGTGGAGGACCAGGTTACATATCCGATAACATCAACCCTCCTGGCAGCACCAAAGGTAAAGGTGGTGAGAGGATTTTCATTCT
>JBBIPQ010000065.1:0-10136 GCA_037442785.1 Nitrospirota bacterium | reverse complement strand
AACTCCTATTTTGAGCCACCTTCACCTTTTCTTCCTCAGTTCCTGTGCCTTTGAGAATTCCCGTTCGATTCCTTCTGCATCGGCATCTTCAAGGAGTTTCTTCATCTTTTCGAGATTCCTGACAAAGGTATCGATCAATCTGATCAGATTCTCCCTGTTATAAATCACTATATCCCTCCACATCTGAGGAGAACTGAGGGCTATCCTTGTGGTATCCTTAAATCCCTGACCAGCATATTCAATAAATTCTGGATTTACGTCTCCGATGGTGTTGACAAGGGCATACGCTACCACATGAGGTAGATGGCTTATGGCCCCATAGATCTCATCATGTTTATAGGGGTCCATGAACCTGATCCTGGCGCCAAGGCCTTCCCAGAGAAGGGCAATCTTCCGCATTGATTCTGTATCTGAATTCTCCGTTGGTGTTATGATGCACAGGGCTGATTTAAAGAGATCTGCCTTAGCATCATCGATGCCTGATCTGTCACTGCCGGCTATTGGATGGGAGCCTATGTAAAAAGAACCTTCCGGGATCATAGACTCGATCTCGTAGACAAGGTTTCCCTTAACACTTCCCACATCCGTCACAATGGAACCCTTTTTCAGTATGTCTCTGACCTTTTTTGTGATCTCTCCGAATGCACCCACAGGGGTTGAAAGTATAATAAGGTCTGATTCATGACAGGCCTGTCTCACATCGAGACTGTAATCATCAATAATGCTTCTTGTTATTGCCCTCTTCAGATTCTCTTCATTTCTGCCACATCCGACTATGATTCTACAGAGGCTATTCTGTCTCAATGCGAGTGCAAGGGAGGCACCAATAAGGCCGACACCTATTATCGTTACTTTATCAAAGAATATGGCCTTCTCAGGGTTCACTGTAGCCTAAATTTCCCGTCCTACAGCCTCTGATATGGCCTTTAGTTCTTTCATGAGTTGGGCAAAGGAGTCAGGTTTCAGGGACTGTTCTCCATCTGACATTGCCTCTTCAGGATTGGGATGAACCTCAATCATAAGACCATCTGCTCCAGCTGCGATGGCGGCTCTGGCCATTGGTGCAACGAGGTCCCATTTACCAACCCCATGGCTTGGGTCAACGATTACAGGCAGATGGGTCAATTGCTTCAGGACAGGCACTGAACTCAGGTCAAGGGTGTTCCTTGTTGCTGTCTCAAAGGTCCTTATCCCTCTCTCACAGAGTATTACCTCGTGATTTCCACGAGACAATATATATTCTGCTGACATTAACCACTCCTTAATCGTTGCTGAGAGGCCCCTCTTGAGTAGAACAGGCTTTTTTACAGAGCCGACCTCAAGAAGGAGTCTGAAGTTTTGCATGTTCCTTGCCCCGATCTGGATTATGTCAGCATACTTGACCATGATATCGAGATCGCGGGGATCCATTAACTCAGTAACGATTGGAAGGCCGCTCCTTTCTTTTGCCTCTGAGAGGTATCTGAGACCTTCCTCTCCAAGTCCTTGAAATGTATAGGGGGATGTGCGTGGTTTGAATGCACCTCCCCTGAGGAATGTCGCTCCAGCCTTTTTTACCTCCTCTGCAGTGGCTACAATCATTGCCCTGTTTTCTACTGAGCACGGACCTGCCATTACATGGATCTTCTTGCCTCCTATTATGTTTCCACTGACATTGATCAGGGTTGGTTCCTTTTTGAAGTCTCTGCTTGCAAGTTTATAAGGCTTCAGTATCCTGAGGACATCCTCAACACCTGTCATTACCCTTATGGCATTTTCTTCCTCTTCCGAGACCTTTGATGTATCTCCAATGACTCCGATTATGGTTCTCTCGGTCCCTTTTGATATATGAGCACTTAAACCCTTACTCTCGAGTTTTTTTATTATATGCTTTAGAGCTTCTTCACTGATATCAGGTTTTAATACTATGATATCCATAAACCCTCCTCTATATTTGGACAAAAGCTAATAGCCGAGTGTATTTAGAATAGATTTCAATGCCTCGATAAAACGCCTGTTTTCCTCAGGCAGTCCGATAGTTACCCTTATTGCATCTGGTCCCATGGGTCTGATGATTACGCCCCTCTTTAAGAGGGCCTCATAGATAGATAAAGAATCCCTGACAGGAATATAAATAAAGTTTGCCTCTGTGGGGACGTACTGGATATTCATTCCCTCTAACTCTTTGTATAGGAATATCTTACCTTCATCGTTTATCTCTCTTGACCTTGAGATGTGTTCCTCGTCTGAGAGTGCGGCAAGGGCTGCGATCTGGCCAAGGGAATTTGTGTTAAAGGGAGGCCTCAATCTGTTCATCTCTATTATGATATCCTGGCTTGCTATCCCGTAACCTATCCTCAGACCAGCAAGGCCATGTATCTTTGAGAAGGTTCTCAGTATCAGTATGTCTTTGCCATCCCTAAACCATTTCATACTATCCGCATAATCTGGATCAGTAACATATTCGTAATAGGCCTCATCAACAATAACCAGGACTCCCTCGGGGATATCTTTCATCAGATGGTCAAATTCTTTCTTATTGTTTATGGTACCTGTAGGATTGTTCGGATTTGCTATGAATAATATCCTTGTTCTCTCGTTAACTGCCTTCAACATCGCCTCAAGATCATGTCTGTAATCCTTAAGGGGAACAAGTATCGGAGTGCATCCCATCGCCTGGACAGACATGGAATAGACAACAAAGGATGGATGTGCCATTAGTGCCTCATCGCCAGGCCTCATATATGTCCTTACTGCTATGTCTATCAATTCATTCGATCCATTCCCGAGTATAATGTTATCCATATCCACGGAGAGTTGTTCTGAAAGGGCCTTTCTGAGATAATACCCCCCTCCGTCGGGATAACGATTGAGACCAGCCTCCTTCCCTCTGATCGCTCTGATGGCAGATGGCGAAGGACCGAGGGGATTTTCATTGGAGGCGAGTTTTACCGAATCCCTTATCCCCAGTTCCCTTTCGAGTTCCTCTATGGGTTTACCGGGCACATAGGGTTTTATCGCCGAGATATATTCAGGAGGTTTAATCATAACTCTCGCTTGATGGATATGAACCAAGGACCTTGAGATAAAGGCAGCCCTCTTTTAGTTCTTCTATTGCTGCTTTGACCTTTCTGTCTTCAATATGTCCTTCCAGGTCAACAAAGAATATATATTCCCAGGCCTTTCTCCTTGACGGCCTTGACTCTATCTTTGTGAGGTTTATCCGGGCCTTTTTGAACGGCTCAAGAACGCTGTAAAGGGCACCAGGTCTGTCCTTAATAGAGAACATGATTGATGTTTTGTCCTTACCAGTCTTTTTGGATGTCTCTTTACCTATAACAAGAAATCTTGTGTAATTGTCCTTAAAGTCTTCTATGTTCCTTTCAACAAATTTTAGATCGTATACCCTGGCAGCCAGTTCACTTGCTATAGCAGCGGCATCGTCTTCCATTGATGCAATCTCAGCAGCCTTTGCAGTGCTTGTGGCATCATGAATGGGGATCCCTGGCATATTTTTCTCAAGCCATTTTCTGCACTGGGCAGTGGCCTGAGGATGAGAATATATCTTTTTTATCCTTGATCTCTCACCACTTTTTGAAAGAAGGTTGTGCGTTACCTTCAACATCACCTCTCCTGATATCTTTAAGTCATAGTCCATGAACATATCGAGGGTATAGCTGACAACCCCTTCATTGGAATTCTCAATAGGCACTACTCCATACTCTGCCTGTCCTGAATAAACAGATTCGAAGACATTCTTTATACTTTCCACAGGAAGGAAATTTGCTGAGGAACCAAAGTACCGCATGGCAGCGAGATGGGTGAATGTGGCAAGAGGACCAAGGCATGCTACCTTCAGGGGCTCCTCAAGGGACAGGGACGCAGAGAGTATCTCCCTGAAGATTATCTTTAAGGCATCATTTGGAAAGGGGCCTTTATTTGATTTAGTGAGTCTTTCGAGTATCTCCTTTTCCCTCTCAGGAGAATAAAAATTGGCCTTTTCCAATCTCTTTATCTTCCCTATCTCAAGGACTATCTTTGCCCTCTCATTAAGGAGTCTCAAGATCTCATCATCAATCCTGTCTATCTTATCTCTCAGTTTTTTGAGTTTTTCCATTCGAACAGGCTATTCGGGGATATTTTTAATGCTTTAATATACATTACTTTTTCTTATTTTTCAAGGTTTTTTATGGGTTTGAAGAAGGGATATAGCCTGTCATAACTACTTTTTACATGTTCAGGTATAACCCTTACCTCTCCAAGAATGGCCATAAAGTGAGTATCTCCGACCCACCTTGGTATGATATGGAGGTGGAGATGTTCCTCTATCCCTGCGCCCGCAACCCTTCCGATGTTTATGCCTATATTGAATCCCTCTGGGTGGAAGGCCTCTTTAAGGGCGGTGACAGATAGATTCGTTATCTTCATCATCTCAAGCAGTTCCTCATCATTGAGTTCTACAAGGGAATAGACATGTCTGTAGGGAACGACCATGAGATGACCATTGTTATATGGGTAAAGGTTCATGATGACGAAGTTTCTGTTGCCCCTGTAGAGGATCAGATTTTCCCTGTCGTTTTCTTCCTTCGGCTTATCACAGAAGATACAGCCAGGTCCTTTCTTAGAAAGGATATAATCTATTCTCCAGGGTGCCCACAATGGTTGAATCATCTTTGCTATTACCCCGTAGAGTCCATAAGATTTTCTGGGGACATCCCTTGCTTTCTTGCTTTTAATCTCTCAATGACCTGTTGCATATCGCTCCAGACAAGCCATTTGTCCTTTGGATTCCTGAGCAGGTAGGCGGGATGGAAAGTCGGCATTAATGGTATACCTTTGTAATCATAGAATTTTCCCCTTAACCTTGTGATCGGTATCTTTGTCCTCAGGAGCGTCCAGGCGGAGATCCTACCAAGGGAGACGATAACAGATGGTGAGATGATCTCTATCTGTCTTTCAAGAAAAGGGAAGCAGGTCTTTATCTCATCCTCCTCAGGATCCCGATTAAAGGGAGGTCTACACTTAACTATGTTTGCTATGTAAACCTCTTCCCTTTTGAATCCCATCTTGATAATGAGTCGATTCAAAAGCTGTCCAGCCTCACCAACAAAGGGTCTACCCTGAATGTCCTCTTCACTGCCAGGGGCCTCCCCTATGAACATAAGGGATGCCTCTGGATTGCCCTCTCCGAAGACGATATTTTTTCTCTGTTTGGATAGCTTACACCTTTTGCAATCCCCGATCTTTTCTCTTAATTTCATGAGGGCACTGACTCTGTCAGGGGTGAGTATCCTCTTTGTGGATAGCTTTTCCGTATTTAATATCAGACTATCAAAACCGAGGGATTGGTAAAAGCGTAGTGCGTCCATTGACAGGCTTAATATGTCCTTTATCTGTTTGATCTGATCCATTTATATCTCACCCCATCTTAACTTTGTTCTTAAAACCTCAAAGAAGTCTCTCTCAAAGGGAATAAGTAGTCTTGTCTTGTATGGAGATTTTTCAACAATGACTGTGTCATTCTGCCTTAGTGAAAAACCAACCTGACCATCTAAGGTGAGAAAGACATCCTCAACAAGGGACCTTAATGTTATCTCGATACTGACTGTATCGGGAAGGACGATTGGTCTGTTTGTCAATGTATGAGGGCATATAGGGATAAGGACGATGCTCTCTATGGTCGGAAACAGGATGGGTCCTCCCGCAGAGAGGCAATAGGCTGTTGAACCTGTAGGGGTGGATACTATAAGGCCATCAGACCTGAAGGTGGTTACATACCTGTTATTAACGGATGTCTCGAGTTCTATTATGCGGGCGAGGGCCCCTTTGTTTATAACCACGTCGTTAAGGGTAGTGTATCCCGTTATCCTTTCACCATGCCTGACAACAGAGGCATTAAGCATTAACCTCTCTTCTATAATATACTGACCTGAAAAGACCCTTTCAAGGGCTTCATAAACCTCTGTTCTCTGTACCTCTGTTATAAAGCCCAGGCCTCCAAGGTTTATACCAAGTATAGGGATCCCCTTTTCACAAACAAGTCTTGCTACAGAGAGCATGGTTCCATCCCCACCCAGTACAAGGACGAGATCGACAAGCTGGGGTATCTCCGACCTTAGATAACCCTTAATACCAAGTGGCTGAGATATCTCCATGTCCACAAATACCTCAGCATCCCTCTCCCTTAGCCAAGTTACTATACCTTTAGCTATCTCTGCTGGTTCCGGTCTTCCAGACTTACCTATTATTCCAATCCTCTTCATTTATGCCCTCAATGAGGATCTCCCTTTCCTCTGTATCGAGTATTTTGATATTGACCTTGATAAGACTTTCTGGTGTATCCCTGAGCCTCTCAGCCCATTCGATCACCGAGATTCCGCTACCTAAATATTCTTCAAGGCCGAGAGAATCCAGACCAGGTTCATCCACGCGATACAGATCGATATGATAAAAAGGAACCTTTATAGTCTTTTCTGCTACTGCCATAATACCCTTATGCTCTGAGATGATTGTAAAACTGGCACTTGTGATATCCCTTTCAGGGATCGAAAATGCCGATGCAATCCCTTTCGTAAAGATCGTCTTTCCCGCTCCCAGTTCTCCATAAAGGGCAACGCTATCTCCTTCCTTGAGCATGTGACCAAGCCTTTGACCGATCCTGAAGGTCTCCTCAGGACTTCTACTGAGAACTCTCAGCCGCTGCACTCTTGATAATATCCTTTTTACCGATTATACCAATGATCTTGCCTTCCTCAATGACAGGGATGAGGTGAATCTTTTTCTCTGTCATTATTGTGGCTATCTCCTCAAGGGGTGTTTCTGGATCAACGGTTATAACCTTTTTTGTGCAGATCTCACCAACGGTTGTGGCTGTTATCTTTTTTATCTCCTTCTCGAGTCTGCTCGTTCCAAGGGGTATGAAGGCATCAAAAAGTCTCAGGATGGTAGGGATATGAAGTCTCTTGTTCTGTGTTATGAGATCATTCTCTGTTATAATGCCTATAAGAGAACCATCCTCGTCAACAACAGGCGCTCCACTTATCTGGTTCTTCATCAGGATCCGTGCAAACTCTTCAATGGTCATAGATGGATTGACCGTTATTACACCCTCTGTCATTATGTCCCTTGCCTTTAACATATATATTCACCGCCTTTTTTGTTTTGTATAATTATACACAAGATAGACCTATATGTTACAATTGTCATTAAAATATATTTTCTCTGGAGGTTTATATGAAAAGATTCTTTATATTGTTACTTTTATTACCCTTTTTGGGCCTTTCTGGTTGCAGTAGCCGGGATGCTATAACCGTTGATGGCGAAGGCATTCCAAAGGAGCTATATAATCTTGTTCTCAAGGAGAGGATCGAATCTCATAGATCAATGAACCTGAAGGTGAATGAGGAGGCTATCAAGAAGAGTGTCGTTGAAGAACTCATCGGAGAGGCAATTTTAGTAAAGGAGGCAAAGACAAGGGGAATGACAGTCACCGAGTCTGAATTAAAGGATGCCCTTGCTGTACAGAGGGGAAATAGAACAGAAAAGGAATTTATTGAAGAACTCAGGAAGGCAGGTATAACCTATGATATATTCCAGAAGAGGATAAAAGACCGCATATTAATAAACAAGCTTCTCAATGAACTCGTTAAGGAAACAGCCATAACTGAAGATGAAATGAGACTTTTTTACAAGAATAGCCCGGTTCCATTTCTGAAGCCTGAGAAGGCCTTTGTAAAGGTTTTGCAGTTAAGCTCCGAGGAGGAGGCTAAGAAGGCAATGGATGAGATAAGGAGGGGCGGAGATTTTGATTCTATATCAGGCAGGCTTGTAAAAGAGCAGAAGGCCTCTGCAACTGAATATGGCTGGATAGAGCCTGATGTCTTCTCAAAGGAGATAGCTGATTCAATGAAGTCTGCCCGATTGAATCATGCCTATGGGCCTTTTAAGGGAAGAGATGGCGCCTACTATATCTTTAAGGTAAAGGATAGGCAACCCTCAAGGGTTTTGTCTTTTGAGGAGGCGAAGACCCAGATAAGGAATATGATTGTATCCCAGAAGAGGACTGAGACTGCAACAAGGATAGTCACGGATAACAGGAGGAAGGCAAAAATAAAATATAATATCAAGGTGTGAGGGATGGATAAAGAGAAGGTAGTAATAAGGTATGTTGATGGAAGGATAGTTAAGGGATACCTGTTGAAGTTTTCTCCATCTGAAAGGGAGATTATTATAGAGGACCTTTCCTCGGAAAGGGTACAGATAAATATGTCTGAACTAAAGGCTGTCTTTTTTGTCAGGACCTTTGAGGGTGACCGAAGTCATGTAGAGACGAAATCATTCCTTGGCTCTATCCCGAGGGGTAAGAGGGTTTTTGTGAGATTTAAAGATGGTGAGGCCATGACAGGTTATGCCGAAGGGGAGATCCCGTGGCTGAAGGGATTTTTCCTTGAGTCGAGTAAAGGAGCTGGTTTTTTTCTTATCCCGGTTGATAGTCAGAGCAACAATATTAAGGTCTTTGTGGTTGCAGATGCTGTAAGGGATGTTTCGGTTATGGGTTAGTTGGGTTCAAAGTTCAATGAAACACATTATATTATTCCTAATATCTTTCTTTGTCCTAAGCCTTTATAATCCGTCCAATGCCTCTTCACTTAAGTCCACTGATATAAAAAGGATATATAGTGAGATAAGGGATATAAGGGGAAATTTTATACAGAAAACCTATCTCAAGGACCTGAACAGGACTGATACATATAAGGGTGATTTTTTTATAAAGTTCCCTTCCAGGATGAAGTGGCATTACCGAGACAGAAAGGATGAAACAGAAGTAATAATAAATGGCCAGCATATGATACTTTATCAAAAAAATCAGAGGCAGGCCCTGAGACAGAGATTTGATGCCCATCTTTATGGCAAGACCCCTGTGGTACTTCTTGCGGGCCTGGGCAATATCGAGGAGGATTTCAATATTGAGGAAAGGGAAGATGGTCTCATCCTCAGGCCAAAGAGATCATCGGGAGGAATTGTATCGATCATGCTGAGGTCTTCATCTGGCGAATTCCCTATTGGTTCTCTCATAATAATTGATGGGAGATCTAACAGGATAGAGATAACCCTGAGGGATGTTAGTATAAATACAGGGTTACCAGACTCTCTTTTCGAATTCGTCCCTCCCGAAGGGACCAGTATACAGGATTTGGGGCCTTAGGTATGTTTATACTTGGCATTGATACCTCCTGTGATGATACAGCAGCGGCAGTTATAGAAGACGGCAGAAGGATCCTTTCCAATATTGTTTCAACTCAGGAGACGATCCACAGGAAATATGGAGGGATTGTCCCTGAACTTGCCTCAAGAAGACATATTGAGATGATATGGCCTGTTACTGAAGAGGCATTGAGGGTGGCTGGCATAGCATTGAGAGATCTATCGGGTATAGCAGTTTGTTATGGGCCTGGACTCATTGGATCCCTTCTTGTGGGATGTTCCTTTGCAAAGGCCATCTCCTATTCAAGGGGTATTCCACTGATTCCAGTGAATCACATCGAGGGGCACATCTTCTCAAGTTTTCTCAAAGAGGATGGATCTGTCCTTGATACGGGGTTTCCATTTCTTGCTCTTATCATCTCAGGAGGTCACACAAGTCTTTATCGCGTGGATGGTTTTGGCCTTTATAGAGAGCTTGGCAAGACAAGGGATGATGCTGCTGGAGAGGCCTTTGATAAGGTTGCAAAATTGCTTGGTTTAGGTTATCCAGGAGGACCAGTAATAGATAGGCTTGCAAAGGAAGGGAATCCTGAGGCAATGACTTTCCCGAGGGCATATCTACCAGGGAGTTACGACTTTAGCTTTAGCGGTTTGAAGACAGCAGTAAGGCTCGAGATTCAGGGATCGGTATCAAGGAAGTCAGAGGGGTTTGTTAGAGACATTGCTGCATCCTTCCAAGCAGCTGTTATCGATGTAGTTATAAAGAAGGTTGAATGGGCATTAAAGGATGAGGGGCTAAATGTTTTAGCAATATCCGGTGGTGTGGGGGCAAACAGTTCCCTTAGAAGCGGCCTTGTTACTATGGCAAAAAATTGGGGGATTAAGTTGTTTATCCCTCCACCCTCGATCTGTACTGACAATGCAGCAATGATTGCCCTTGCTGGTTATCACAA
>JBBIPQ010000064.1:0-10182 GCA_037442785.1 Nitrospirota bacterium | reverse complement strand
GCAGAAAGGGAAACAGGGATGGTTACAGGGAACTGATCAGGAGGATAAGGGAGGCAATACCAGGAGTCACATTAAGAACAACCATGATTGTTGGATTCCCTGGCGAGACAGAAGAAGATTTTATGGGTCTCAGAGATTTTGTGGAGGAGATGGAATTTGACAGGCTTGGTGTATTTACATATTCCAGGGAGGAGGGGACAATGGCCTCAAGACTTAAGGATCATATACCAAAGAGGATTAAGGATAAGAGGAAGGAAGATATCATGAATCTTCAATCGATTATCTCTCTCAGAAAGAACCTTAAAACAGTCGGACATACTTACAGGGCATTAATAGATGAGATAGATGGTGAATTAGTGATCGCAAGGCTTTATTCCCAGGCACCCGAGATAGATGGTGTAGTAATTATTCAGAACCCAGAGGAAATACAGAAGATAGATAAGAAAAATCTGTGTTCTAAGTCCTCTGTAAAAGCTGGAGAATTCATTGCTGTTAAGATAGTGGATGCCTTTGATTATGATCTAAAGGGTGAGGTTATAAGATGAGGAAGATCCCCTTTCTCCACTTAATCCTGTTTGTAGTCACCTTTATCTCAACCCTTATAGCTGGATCCCTCTTTCAGAAGGGCATAAACATAATCGCTGAACCCTGGAGGATTATAGAGGGGTTGCCCTTTGCATTGTCCCTTATGATCATACTTCTGGGTCATGAACTCTCCCATTACTTTGCCTCCAAGAGGCATCACACAAAGGCAACTCTACCATACTTTATCCCGGCCCCGTCATTGATAGGCACATTCGGAGCCTTTATCAAGATGAAATCCCCGATCATAACAAGAAAGGCCCTGATAGATATAGGTGCATCAGGACCGATTGCAGGCTTTATCCTTTCTGTTGCTGCCTCGGCTATCGGTCTTAGGCTTTCGACAGTCATCCCTGTGTCTGATACCAGGGGCACCCTTGGCCTTGGCGATTCGATTCTCTTCTCTCTCCTTTCAAGATTAATGCTGGGTGTTACCCCGGATGGCCATGATATACTCCTCCATCCAATTGCCTTTTCCGGATGGATAGGTCTTTTTGTAACATCCTTAAACCTGATTCCTGTTGGACAGCTCGATGGCGGACATATTGCCTATGCCTTCCTTGGTACAAGACATCTCATAGTATCAAGGATACTCTTGGTCTTTCTCTTTATCTCAGGGATCTTCTTCTGGGAGGGATGGTTGATATGGGCTATCTTAATGGTCATCCTTGGTTTGAGGCATCCCCCTGTTATCTACTGGGAGATGCCCCTGGACAAAAAGAGGCGACTCACTGGTATCGCAGCCATGATCATATTCATAATAACCTTCATCCCTGCACCCTTTAAGATATGGTAGCACAGGTGAGCAAAGACCACGAGTTCATAAGGGCATTAGCGGCACCCTCTGGAGTTATTAATTCATAATGCTCTGTTACGCCCAAAACGTATTATAACTCCTTAAATAGGACTGCCAAACTCCCGGAGGCAAAGGGGATGCTAAACATAGCAATTACCGAAAAATATGTTATACTTCTATCAAGATCCTTGAAACGGGAGGTATCTTTAAATGATGGCTGTTCTTTTTATACTTGGCCTTCTTTTGCTTGTAATCTTTGCTGGTATTATCATTTACAACAGGCTAATAAAACTCAGGAATACAGTTAAATCATCATGGTCTGATATCGATGTCCAGCTTAAGAAGAGGTATGACCTTGTGCCGAATCTTGTTGAGACCGTCAAGGGTTATGCATCACACGAAAGGGCTTTATTCGAGAAGGTCACAGAGGCAAGATCTATGGCTATGCAGGCGTCGTCTCCTGCCAGGAAGGCAAAGGCCGACAATATGCTGAGGGAGACATTGAAGAGCCTCTTTGCTGTAGCTGAGGCGTATCCTGAGTTGAAGGCAAACGCCAATTTTATGCAACTTCAGTCCCAGATTCAGGAGCTTGAGAGCAACATAGAGTATGCCAGAAGGTATTACAATGCGGTTGTCCGTGATTTCAATATAATGGTAGAGTCTGTGCCCTCAAATATTGTGGCATCAATGTTTAACTTCAAACAGGAGGAGTTTTTTGAACTCGAGGCGCCAGAGGTAGAGAGGAAACCTGTGAAGGTTAGTTTTTCATAGTGCTTGGGAATATATGAAATACCAGATCAGTATAGTCAATTTTTTCATGCTCGTTGTCCTGGCCTCCCCTGTCTTCTCTCAGGACTTCACCATAAACAGGTTTCACTCTGAAATAACCATCAATAGAGATTCATCCATTGAGGTCAAGGAGACCATAGACGTGGAATTTCACAGACCTAAACATGGGATTTACCGAGAGATCCCATATAGATATACCGATGAACTCGGCAGGACCATAAAGACCCCATTAAAGGTTATCTCTGTTACTGATGGGGTTGGCAAGAAGTGGAGGTTCAGGGTAACAAGGGTTGGTAATGTTATAAATATAAGGATCGGTGATGCAGATAGGTATGTCAGCGGGAGACAAACCTATGTGATTGTATACACGGTGGATAATGCGATACTCTTCTTCGATGATCATGATGAACTCTATTGGAATGTCACAGGTAATTACTGGAAGTCACCAATAAAGGAGGCATTTGCAAGGGTGGAGATTGCAGTAAAGGAGAAGAGTAATGATATTTGGGCTTCATGCTACACAGGTGTCTATGGTTCAAGGGAAAGCCAGTGCGGCTTTGAGACATCTGACAATACCGGAGAATTCTTCACGAGGAAAGAACTCAGGGTAGGGGAGGGTTTCACGATAGCCTTCGGATGGAATAAGGGTCTGGTCTACCCTCCATCTTTATTTAAGAGATTTTTATGGGCGATAGATCTCGGGGAAAACTGGGTATTTATATTTCCCGTCTTTTCACTGGTATTTATGATCAACCTTTGGTACAGAAGAGGAAGGGACCCAAAGATAAGGGAGACTGTCACAGTCATGTATGAACCCCCGAAATACAATCATATACCTCTCACACCTGCAGAGGTCGGCGCGCTTATTGATGAGAAGATGGACGCCCGTGATATCACATCATCTATAGTAGGGCTTGCAGTAAAGGGATA
Source organism: Nitrospirota bacterium (assembly GCA_037442785.1). GTDB lineage: Bacteria > Nitrospirota > Thermodesulfovibrionia > Thermodesulfovibrionales > UBA9159 > JBBIPQ01. Next base: position 7,085 of record JBBIPQ010000064.1, on the reverse strand, counting down.
TTTAAGAATTGAGGAGATAAAGAAAGAAGGCCTGATACTCGATACGACAGATTATTATCTCGCAAAGCTTAAGGAGCCAGACACTAACCTTAGCACTTTTGAAAAGCTACTAATGGAGCGTATTTTCCCTGGGAAGATTCCGGGTATTCTCGTGTCCGAGATGAAAAATAAATTCTATGTAAATTTGGACATCTTAAAGACCACCCTGTATGATGATCTCGTCAAGAAGGGGTATTTTCTCAAAAGTCCTGAAAAGGTAAGAAGGTTTTTTATGATAATAGGGATAGTCATTGCCTTAGCAGGTTTTTTTATGGCTACAATGCTTGCGCCATTTTTGCAATGGAAGGGTATTTTGGCTGCGTTCCTATCCTCGTTCCCTGTCATTGCATTTTCAAGGGCGATGCCTGCAAAGACCAGAACAGGGGTGTTGACATATTTGGATATCATGGGATTCAGGGAATTCCTGAATCGTGCTGAAAAGGACAGGATAGAGAGGATGGGTGATAAAGATCTCTTCTCAAGATTCCTACCTTATGCAATCGCCCTCGATGTTACAGATAACTGGTCAAAGGCATTTGAAGGGATTTATCAGAATTCACCTCAATGGTATACCTCAACATGGGCCGGCCGGACATTCAGCCCCGGCTTATTTTCAAACTCCATAAGTTCTATGACATCAAGCGTCGGTTCTGCATTTTTTTCTGCACCGAGGGGTAGCGGAGGTTCTTCTGGAGGTGGTGGCTTTTCAGGTGGTGGTGGCGGTGGCGGTGGTGGGGGAAGCTGGTAATAGTAGTTGCCACATATTGACTGAAAGGGGAAATATCTTTGAGCCTCCTCAATTAATTATTCGAAGAAAACTCAAGTAAATTGAGTTTAGAGCCGATTTTAATAGATATTCTATCAGGTTGATATTTCTTCCCTCATTATCGATGCTAAAAGAATCTTATTGACCTGTTGCTTATCGTCTTCAAACTGTAGTATACTTTCTTAAATTTCTTGACTTTTAAAAAATTTTTGATACAATTAAGAAATGTCAATGGATGACATAGAGAAATTAAAGGCAAGGGTGGAGAGGGACCCTGATTCAAAGCTTTTTCTCCCCCTGGCTGAGGAGTATAGAAAGGCAGGGATGCTTGATGAGGCGATCTCTGTATTGTTGAGGGGGCTTGAAAGGCAGCCTGGTTATACAAGCGCTCGGGTCGCCCTTGGAAAGATATACCTTGAGAAGAAGATGATAGAGGATGCCCGAAGGGAGTTCGAGAAGGTGATAGCCGCAATCCCTGATAACCTCTATGCTCACAAGAAACTCGCTGAGATATACAGGGATATTGGCGAGATTGATAGGGCTATATCAGAATACAGAACTGTCATTCAGATAAACCCTCTTGATGAAGATGCAAGGTCCTTTATAGAAAGTATAGAAGGTATCGGGAAGGAAACGATCTCAGAAAAGACTCAGGAGATTATAGAAGAGTCATTCGCTATTCCCCAGGAGGCAGAAAGCAGAGTCACCACTGTACCCGAGCCTGAAGAATCTTTGGAAGAGACAGAGATATCTTTCCAATCCTTTGAACCCCCTTTGGAAGAACAACCTGCGGAGGAATCCTTAAATATACCGGAGGATCTTGGTCTTGGTCAGGAGGCAGAAGAATCTATTGAGGTTCTTCCAGAGGACATGATGGATGTTGAAACACAATTTGCTGATGTTGCTGGACATGGTTTCGATATCCAAGGTGTAGAGGAACCAATCCCTCAAGAGGAATTCCCTGGGGTGCTACCAGAGGCACTGGAAGAGCCTTTAGAAGAGCCGGGGTTACCCCCTTATATTGAAGAGTTAGAATCAGGACCTGGGGAGGAGACTCTCGCAGTTCCAATAGTTCAGGAAGAACCATTAAAACCTGATCAAAGAATCCCTGGGATTGAGGGTGAGGTTCTGGACTTTTCAGAGGCTGATGCCTTTGTCTTAGCAGGACAGTATTATAAGGCCCTCGAGAGATACAGGGCGATGCTCCAGGAATATCCTGACAATAAAAAGGTCCTCCAGAGGATGGCAGAGCTTAAGAATCTTCTTAAGTTACTTGGCAAGGATCAAGAGATTATCCTGAAACTTGAGGCTTTACTGGAGGGCATACGGAGAAGAAGGGATGAGTTTTTCAGCAGTTCTTAAGGACATTGTTGATAAGGTTGATGGTGCATTATCTGCTTCCATAATAGCCTCTGATGGGATACCCGTTGAGGAGTACTCTATTGAAAAATTCCTTAACCTCGAGGAACTCAGTGCCGAGGCCTCTGCAATGATCAGGGATGTGAATCTTGCTGCTAAGAACCTCAGGCTTGGTGATGCAAGGGAGTTCTCGATCATATCAGAGAGGTGCGGGATAATAATGAGGCAGATCAATCCTGATTATTACCTTGCTATGGTCATAAGGCCAGAGGGCAATTATGGTAAGGCCAGATTCCTTATGAAGACCATTGTTCCAAAGATACAGCCTGAATTCTGATAAGATGAAGACCCTGATTATACATGGTCCAAATCTTAATCTTCTTGGAAAAAGAGAACCCGAGGTTTACGGGACCCTTACCCTTCAGGAAATAAATGAGAGGATATGTAATACCGCCTCAGAACTCGGTGTCGAGATCGAGATCATTCAATCAAACAGTGAATCAGAGATAATCGAGGCAATCCAGAAGGCTGACTACGATATATTAATCATTAATCCGGCAGCCTTTACCCATACAAGTGTTGCCATAAGGGATGCGATAAGTGCTGTTGGTAAACCCGCTATTGAGGTGCATATATCAAATATCCATAAGAGGGAGGATTTCAGACAGAGGTCCTATATTGCTGGAGTATGTAATGGCCAGATAACAGGCTTTGGTGCTGACAGCTATATCCTTGCCCTCATTGCATCAAGGAATATCTTTTCAGGAGTCTCACCATAGGGGTGCATCACAGGCTCTATCTTGAAAAACTGAAGAGTAGCCTCAAATGGCGGGGTCTTCATGGCTTCCTAATAAGCAATATCACGAATGTCAGATACCTCACAGGATTCCAGGGTTCATCTGCCTGGCTATTGATAACACCAAAGAGGAACATATTTATAACTGACTTCAGGTATAAAGAGGAGGTAGAAAAGTTCCTCTCAGATAATAGCGTATGGGAGATCTTTATTTACAAAAATAGTATATTGAGTGCTATCTATGATCTTTACCATTCCATGAAGATGAGGAATCTTGGGGTGGAATCCTCTGTCACCTATGAATTTTACTCCTCTTTGCAGAGGATGGGATTAATGCTAAGCCCCATGTTTTCGGTAGTAGAGGAGATAAGAATATCAAAGGATGAGGAGGAGATCAGACTGATTAAAGAGGCAATAAGGCGGGCTGAGAGTGCCTTTATTGAGGTTTTACCCCATATAAGGCCTGGCAAGAGGGAGATAGATATTGCATTAATGCTTGAGTATGCCCTTAAAAAGGCAGGCTGTAGAAGGCTCCCCTTTGATATAATAGTAGCCTCCGGGCCTAATTCCTCAATGCCCCACGCAAGGGCTACTGAGAGAGTGCTTTCAGAGGGAGACCTGGTTATAATAGACTGGGGTGGTGAGGCTGATGGATATTTCTCTGATATAACAAGGACCGTCCTGATCAATGGAGGTGACATCTCAAAGAAGATAGAGATATATGAGACGGTGTTGATGGCGAATAAAGAGGCGATAAATGGGATAAGACCAGGGATAAGGGCGGGAAAGGTTGATGAGATAGCAAGGCGGGTTATCAAGAAAAGGGGATTTGGTGATCACTTTGGACATGGAACCGGTCATGGTGTTGGTCTTGAAGTGCATGAAAAACCCTCTATTTCGCCAGGATCAAAGGATAAGTTGAGGGAAGGTATGGTCTTTACCATTGAGCCAGGTATCTATATTCCAGGCCTCGGAGGAGTAAGGATTGAAGATATGGTCTGTGTTAATACTGAAGGTAGCACTGTCCTTACAGGCCTTTCAAAGGAATTGAAAATAATTTAAAAGATTATTAAAATTTCTTCATTTAGTTTATAATCTATGTTAAAAGGAGGTTGCCTTGATATCAACCAATGAGTTCAGAAGAGGGACGAAGATAGAGTATAAAGGGGAACCCTATGAGGTACTGGAGTTTCAGCATGTGAAGATGCAGCAAAGGGCCCCTATAGTGAGGACAAAGATAAGAAACCTCAAGACAGGGAGGGTGATAGACGAGACCTTTTCAGCGGGTCAGAAATTCGACACGCCCCCACTGGAAGAGAAGGATATGCAATTTCTTTACAGCCAGGAAGACCTCTTCTATTTCATGGATACAGAGACATATGAGCAGATACCACTTACAGCTTCTCAACTGGGTGATTCAAGGAAGTTTATCAAAGAGGAGATGGTGGTAAAGATCCTTTATTATAAGGGAGAACCGATAGCTGTGGAACCACCCATGTTTGTGGAATTAAGGGTTGTCGAGACAGAGCCAGCCTTTAAGGGTGATACAGCCACAGGCGGGAGTAAGCCTGCCAGACTCGAAACAGGTGCTGTCGTTAAGGTCCCCTTTCATATTGCTGAGGGCGATATCATCAAGGTGGACACAAGGACATCTGAATATATTGAGAGGGTAAAGTGATGGAGATAAATGATTTAAAGGAGTTGATAGCCCTTCTCAAGGATACTGATATAGCGGAACTACAGATCGAGAAGGATGGTACAAAGATAAGGATAAAAAGACATGCCATAATTTCCCCATTAGAGGTCCAGCAAAAGCATATAAAACCTGTTGAGATAACTAAGGAGACAGAGGAAGAGGTTCAAAGGCTTATAACAATCACCTCGCCCATTGTGGGTACCTTTTACAGGTCATCATCACCTGATGCACCGCCTTTTGTCGATGTGGGCACAAAGGTTAAAAAGGGGCAGGTACTCTGTATAATCGAGGCAATGAAACTGATGAATGAGATAGAAAGTGAGGTCGACGGGGTGGTTGTAAGGATACTTGTGGAGAATGGACAGCCTGTTGAATATGGTGAACCCCTTTTCCTTATAGAATCAGTTGAAGGGTAGAATCTCAGCACCGGAAGAGAGGTTTGTGTGAAGATCTTTAAAAAGATTCTTATTGCTAACAGAGGAGAGATTGCAGTCAGGATAATAAGGGCATGCAGAGAACTTGGCATCAGAACAGTGGCAATCTATTCTGATATCGAGAAGGAATCAATGCATGTCAGGCTTGCTGATGAGGCAGTCTGTGTAGGTCCAGCCGATTCTTCTCTCAGTTACCTCAACATCCCTGCGATCCTGAGTGCTGCTGAGATCACCGATGCAGAGGCAATACACCCTGGATATGGTTTTCTCGCTGAGAACCCTTATTTTGCCGAGGCCTGTGCTACATCTGGCATAACCTTTATCGGGCCAACCCCTGAAAATATCAGGCTTGGAGGGGATAAGGCAAAGGCAAGACAGTTAATGAGGCGTAAAGGGGTGCCCATTGTGCCTGGTAGCGACGGCCCTGTCACATCTGAAGAAATAGCCATGAAGGTAGCGAAAAAGATAGGTTTTCCAGTGCTTCTAAAGGCGTCTGCCGGAGGCGGAGGAAAGGGTATGAGGGCGGTTTATGAGGAGAAAGACCTTGAACACGCCTTTCATCTCGCTCAGAGAGAGGCCCTTGCATCCTTTGGTAACAGTGAGTTGTATATAGAGAAGTACATACCTGAAATCAGACACATTGAGGTCCAGATTATGGCGGACAACAAAGGCAATGTTATACATCTTGGTGAAAGGGACTGCTCTATCCAGAGGAGACACCAGAAGCTTATCGAGGAGTCCCCTTCTCCCTTTTCAACAGAGAGGTTCAGAAAGCGGATCGGAGAACTTGCCATTAAGGCAGCAAGGGCAATGAGGTACAGGAATATAGGGACCATCGAGTTCATTGTTGACCCTGAAGGTAACATTTATTTCATGGAGGTAAATACGAGGGTACAGGTTGAACATCCTGTGACTGAGGCTGTAACTGGGATTGATATTATTAAGGAACAGATAAAGCTTGCCTCAGGTCAACCGCTAGAATTCAAACAGAATAGGATCAGACCATCAGGTCATGCCATTGAGTGCAGGATTAATGCAGAGGACCCGGATAGATTTATACCATCTCCAGGGAAGATCACCTTTTTGTATCAACCAGGTGGACCTGGTGTAAGGGTCGATACTGCTGTATACACAGGATGGACAGTGCCACCACATTATGATTCTCTGATAGCAAAACTTATAGTTCATGGTCGGGACAGAAGAGAGGCTATTGAAAAGATGAAAAGGGCCCTTGACGAATTTATTATTGAGGGAATAAAGACAACCATCCCGTTTCATAAGAAGGTCTTCAGCCATGAGGATTTCATCAAGGGTGAGTTCAACACGCAGTTTATAGAGAGATTAAAGATCGAAGGGGCATGAAATGGGTTTGCCTGGAAGGATATGCCTGATAACAGACAGGGGTCTCTTAAAGAGGACATCTGTTAAGACTGAGGACATATATGATATTGTATCCATTGCTCTTAACTTAGGTATAAGATGGGTTCAATACAGAGAAAAGACTGAAGATCGAGCCTTTATCTTCAATGAGGCTATGAGACTGAGGGAACTTACTCATAGACATAATGCTGTACTTACCATAGATGATCATCCTGATATAGCGGCTGCGGTAGATGCGGAAGGTCTTCATATAGGACAGGAAGACATGCCGATCAGGGAGGCAAGAAAGATAGCTGGTAAAATGATTATAGGAGTATCAACCCATACTTTTATAGAGGCCATCGAAGCGGAGAAGGAAGGGGCTGACTATATTGGGTTTGGCCCTATATTTCCAACATATACAAAGGACGCGGGACCCCCAAAGGGTCTGGGAATATTAAGAGAGATAAAGAAAAATGTTAAAATACCTGTGGTAGCAATTGGCGGGATCCGGGTGGAAAATCTAAAGTCTGTCTTTGAGGCAGGGGCTGATGCAGTAGCTGTTGCGTCAGGACTGATCGCAGGGGATATAAAGAAAAACATTAGGATGTTTTTGGAAATAACGGGAGGAGCATG
>JBBIPQ010000063.1:0-10326 GCA_037442785.1 Nitrospirota bacterium | reverse complement strand
ATATCCACTAAGGGCCATTTAACTCTCCTCTATCCAGGACTTAATAAGTCCTGCTGCCTCCTGGGGGTTCTTTTTTGCCCATTCCACCACTGTGTCCTTAGATGTTCCCTCAGGTATCTCCATTGATTTCTCGATCTCTGCAACTGTCTTCGGAAGAGTTACAGGTTGTGGCTGCATTCTTGCCGGTGCTGTAAGGGTCTTCATAAGGGGTCTTATAACAAGGAGGAAGAGAAGGATGATCCCGATTATAGGTACTGCATATTTTGCAACGGTTAGAACCAGAGGTAAAATCTCCTTCTTAGGTGCTGGCAGTTCTTCCTCCTGCACCGTCTCAAAGGGCATATTCACTACCTTTACATCATCACCCCTGTCCTGCATGAAACCAATCGCCCTCTTAACCATCTCCTCAATCTTTTTCAACTCTTCCTCGCTCCTTGGGGTATATTTCCTCTCCTTTGTCCCCTCCTGGACTGTATAAGTCCCGTCAACAAGGACAACCGCTGTTAGTCTCTTTATCTCACCAGGATTATTCACCGTGTGACTTATGATCTTGCTGATTTCATAATTGATGGTCTCATTCTTCCTTTCTGATTGTCCCTTTAAGGACGAGGATACTGATGGCGATTTATTCGGGAGGTTTGATCCCACACCAGGGATTCCACCACTACCACCGCTCAGGGATTTCTCAGTGACCCTCTGCTCGCTTCTTATTACCTGACTGTCAGGGTCGTATCTCTCCTCTGTCTTCTCAACCCTTGTGAAGTCAATTGTAGCAACAACCTTGACCCTTGCCTTTCCCTTTCCCACAACAGGTTCAAGGAGTGTGGTAATCTTGGACTCAAGTTCCTTTTCATAGTTCCTCTGGAACTCTATCTGGCTGTTAGAGAGACCCACGATATCGGTCCCTGAGCCTGAGGATGTGAGCATCTCTCCTTTTGAATCAACAACCGCCACATCCTTTGTGTCGAGGCCTTCCACACTACTTGCAACAAGATGGACTATCCCCTGTACCTGACCCTCTGTGAGTCTCCTTCCCGGTTTGAGTTTAATGAGTACAGATGCCTTTGGCCTTTCATCCTCCCTGGCAAACAATGATTTTTCAGGAACTGATATGTGTACCCTGCACTGTTCGACCTCTGACAATGCCCGAATAGTCCTTGCCAGCTCACCCTGTAAGGCCCTCCTGTAATTCAATTTCTGGACAAAGTCTGTCATAGCAAAGTTTGTCTTGTCAAAGACCTCAAATCCAACCCCTCCTCCCTGGGGAAGACCTTGGGATGCCAGTTGTAACCTCAGTTCATGAACCTTATCAGAAGGTACCATTATACCGCCTTCTGACATCCTATAGGATATCTTCATCTCTTTTAGTCTTTGCACTATAAGGCCAACATCCTCTTCACTCAGGTTTGAGTATAAGAGCTGGAAGTCAACCTTCTGTATCCAGGAAAAGGTAAGGATAAGGGCTGTCAGGACAAGGGAGAGTATGAGAAAGAATATTGCCTTATTCCTGACAGGCCAGTTCTTGAATGTCTCGATTATGTCTGGCATCTTACACCTGCATCCTCATTATCTCTTCATAGGCATTTAGCAGTCTGTTTCTTATCTCCACCATCATCTGAAAGGACATATCAGCCTTCTCAAGGGCTATGATTGCCTGTGTTACATCTCCACCCCTGGCGAGCTCCTGAACAGCGATCTCCGCATCTTTTTGAACCTCATTGATCTTACTCATTGCATCGCTTAAAAATTTATCAAAACTCTGTTCCCTGTTATCCGGTTTTTTCAGTTCCCCTTTTGGGTTTGTAATATTAAGATTTGTGCCAATCCTTATATCATCCATATTGCCTCCTTACTGCTTACCAAGTTCAAGGGTCTTCATGAACATTGCCTTTGATGTGTTGAAGGTGGCCACAGCAGACTCATATGCCCTGAAGGCTGTCATCATATTTACCATCTCTTCGATCACATTTATATCAGGCATTGCCACAAATCCATCCTTATCAGCATCAGGATGCCCTGGATCATAGACCATCCTTGGTGGCTTATCCTCCTTCACTACCTCCTCTACCTGGACCCCTTCCAGAACCCCTGGATTATCTTCTAAGGGCATTGTCGAAAAAATGACATCCCTTCTCTTATAAGGGCCTCCTTCCTCTGTCCTTGTTGTATTTACATTGGCCATATTCGAGGCTATCACATTCATCCTCTCCCTCTGCGCTGCCATGGCAGAGGCACTGACCCTAAGTAGTTTAAATGTATCCATCGTTACCTCCTGAGGGCATTTCTGAACATCCTTATCTTTGTGGAAAGCATGTTTATACCAGCCTGATAGAGCAATGCGTTCTCTGTCATTTCTGCCACCTCTGAATCAAGCTCCACATTATTCTTATCGAGCCATTCGCTGCCTTCTTCTGTTACAATCACAGGCATAGATGAGGGATTGCTCCCTGAAATATGGGCGATATTAGTTGCCTTTAATGGCAGTTCATTATCCAGTTCGGTCTCAAACCTTACATCCCTCCTCTTATACCCTGGGGTATCCGCATTCGCTATATTCGATGCAAGGATACCATGTCTCATTCCTGTAAATCTTAAGAGCCTTTCGAGAATCCTGAATCCATTATCCATATGCCAATTCTCCAATCAATTTTTATGCCAGTTATATATAACCGAGTTGTCTGTATTCGTTCAGCTTGTTCCTTATGGTCCTGACGCTGACCCCGAGTATCTTTGCTGCCTTTGTCTTGTTTCCCTGAACCTCCTTTAATGTCCTCAGTATAAGGTCCTTCTCCATCTCTCTGATCATGCCAGGGACTTGAGGATTATCCATGTTATCAAACATCAGGTCTTCAGGTCTTATCATATCTCCTGATGCAATGACTGTTGCCCTCTGTATCACATTTTCCAGTTCCCTTACATTACCACGCCACTGTCTTTCCCTGAGTATCTCTATAGCCTGGTCTGTCAGGCCCTTTATCCTTTTGCCTGACAAGGATGAGAATTTTTTGACAAAGTGGAGGGCAAGGGCTGGTATATCTCCTTTTCGCTCCCTGAGTGATGGTATCCTGATGGGGAATACATTCAATCTATAATAGAGGTCCTCCCTGAACCTACCCTCAAGGCATTCCTTCTGGAGGTCCCTGTTTGTGGTTGCTATTACCCTTACATCTATAGGTACAGGTCGTTTACCTCCAATCCTGTCTATCTCTCTTTCCTGAAGCACCCTCAAGAGCTTTGCCTGAAGGGTCATGGGCATCTCCCCGATCTCATCGAGGAGGATGGTTCCACCACTTGCAAGTTCGAATTTGCCAGCCTTTCTCTCGGTAGCACCTGTGAATGCGCCCTTTTCATAGCCGAATAGTTCAGACTCTAAAAGATTGTCAGGTATGGCAGCACAATTAACAGCAACAAAGGGTCCTTCCCTTCTCTTGCTGACCCTGTGTATGAATCTTGCTATCAATTCTTTGCCGGTTCCGCTTTCTCCTGTGATCAGTACGGTTATCTCACTGCCTGCGAGGTTTCCTGCCAGGGTTAAAATCCTCTTCATCTCAGGGTCTTCAGTGATGATCTCATGTTCCTGATGGATTGAGATGATCGATTCTATGGCCTTTCCGAGGGTCTCAAAAGAAAAGGGTTTCATTAGATAATCTGTCGCCCCTTCCTTCATGGCCTCAACAGCATTTTCAACAGTGCCAAAGCCTGTTATCACTAAAACAGGAAGGTTCCATCTCTTCCTTGCTTCTCTGAGAAATGAGAGGCCATCCATCCTGGGCATCTTCATATCTGTGATGACTAATGCATAATTCGCACTACTGAGCCTCTTTATGGCTTCCTGGCCATCACAGGATGTATCTGCACTGTAGCCGAGTCTTGTAAGTGCCTCACTAAGGGCAATCCTCATCTGAGGGTCATCATCAACTATCAGTATCTTTCCCTCCTTATGCATCCCTTGCCTCTCCTTTCAAAGGAAAGTGTAGACTGAAGGTGCTACCCTTGCCCTCTTCACTTCTAACCTTGATAAATCCTCCATGAGACTGCATTATCTTTGATGCAATTGTTAATCCGAGACCTGTCCCTCTATCCTTAGTGCTGAAAAAGGGATCAAAGATCATCTCTAGGTGCTCTTTTTTAATGCCCGTTCCCGAATCTGCTATATCAATGATCAACTCTTCTTTTCCATTGGATCTTTCTTCAAATGAGATTATATTTATAACTCCACTGTCAGGCATTGCCTGAATCGCATTAACGATCAGGTTCATGATCACCTGCTTTATCAATTCAGGATCACAGGGTAAAAGGGTATCCGTGAGTGTCTTTTCAAGACGGATACCCCTTGTCTCTATAAGGGCAGAGAGCATCTGGATTGATTCTTCTACGATATTTCTTATGCTCATCTCCCTTATTGCGGGCCTGTGCGGTCTTGCAAAGAAGAGCATATTTGTGAGGATATTATTGAGGTTTGATATTCCTGTTGAAATACCCCTTGCCAGCCCCTTAAGAGAGGGATCGTGTATCTCCTTTTCAAGCATAGTTGCAAACAGTTCGATACTGCAAAGGGGATTCCTTATCTCATGAACGATCTTAGCTGCCATCTCTCCCATAGCAATAAGCCTCTGGTTCCTCTCTTGCTGTATCTCCAGTTCCCTTAACCTTGTTATATCCTTGATGAGGATGACCGAACCCCTTGATATACCCTCAGAGTCCTTGATCTTTGAATGAGAGAGGATGACATTGTAACTTCTGCCTCTGGCATTAAGGATTGTGTCATGGCCATCCTCCATAATGGTAAATTCAAGGTCTGAAAATGGTCTTCCTATGAGTTCCTCTGGTTCTGATTGAAGGAGTTCTGAGGCTGCCTTGTTTACCATATTAACCCTCTCGTCGTGATCAAGGACGATTATTGCCTCCTCTAAGTTATACAGTATGGCGTCTAAGTAATCCCTGTTTTTCTCAGCCTCCTCAAGGGCAATATTGAGCTCCCTGTTTTTATGTTCCAGTTCTGTGGTCAGGTATCTTACCCTCTCCTTTAGCAGGTTGTAATATGTCTCGAGGCTTTTTGATGCGGTAGTGAAATTATTGAATGCCTCAGTCAGTTTTGCGGTATCCATCAGAAGACCTCCCTGATGGTTTTATCAATCTCCTCTTCCCTGAGGTTTAATTCGCCAAGCCTTTTTAATCTTTCCTCCTTAATCATTGAAAGGGCCTTTTCCTCCCCTGTCATAATGTTTACTCTGTAAGATGCCCAGTCTATTTCAGATTGAACAACCTTATCATCCCTTTTTTTGATTGCCTTCGTGTAATAGATAATGGCCTCTTCCTTCTTGTCCAGACTGTACAGTATATCTGCCAGTTGAACAAGATCTTCTGCGTCACCCTTTCCGATTGCCTTTTTGTATTGATTGACAAGCCTCTCAAGATCCTTCTTGTCCTTAATCAGAGGAATTGCCTCGCCAATGAGCTTGATATCTTTCTGCGTCAAATCCTTTATGAAGAGTATATGATTAATAGCATCCTTTGGGTTTGAATTGAGAAGGGCAATCCTTGCCCTGAGCCTGTGGAATTCATCTGAATCCCTCATTATCTTACTTTTTATGAGCTTGAGATAGTCTTCTGCCCTGTTTAACTCCCCATAGTCTGCAAAAAAGTGAGCAAGGAGAAGGGCTGCCCTTTCCTTTGACTGATTATCCCCATGCTTTATAAGCCAGTTAGTAAGTCTGAGAAAAGGGGTACCTGATTCCCTCAGGGATTGAGCCACCCTGATAAGCTTCTCTGATCTTGGAGTCTCCAATAGCCAGTGTCCTACTGAATTCCAGAGTTTTATGAGACCTTCCCTGTCCTTTTCTGCTTTAGCGAGTATGATTGATTCAAACTCATCAAAGGCCCTTCTATCAGGAGACCTTCTGAAGACAAGCTCTTTTAAAAGGGTTATTGCCTTATCATCATCCCCTGATTTTCTGTAAAGCCTGGCAAGGCTCAGCAATGCATCATCATAGACCTTACCATAGGGATAATTGAGTCGCAACTCAACAAGCCTTGTTTCTGCTTCCATATCATTTCCCTTCTGCAAATAGACCTCTGCCATATGGTAGAGAGCCTTTCTCTTTGTATCCCTGTCGCCCTTACTGAAGGCGCTATTCAGATACCTCATGGCTTCATCATACTTCCTTTCCTCCAGGGCAATAATCCCTAAGAGGAGATCTGCCTTTGCCTTTAATCTGCTGTCCTTAATCATTCGGATATACTGCCCTGTCTCATTATCAAGTCTTTTCATCATTGCCCTGTTCTCGATGAGCCTGTAAAGGGTCTCATCAATTGAAAAGCTCCACGGGGTGTTCAATTTGCTGGTCCCCATGAGGAAATCCCTGTCCATTTGAATAGCCCTTCTGAAGGCCTCATCCGCCTCCTTTATCCTTTCTGCAGCCTGAAGTGATCTTGCCAGACCATACAGGGCGGTTGTTTCGTTTCCTCCCTTTGAGAAATAATGGGCTGATTCATTGTAATTGCCCAGGTTATAGAGGGCCTCTCCGAGACCAATGTATACCCTCTGAGAGAGGTCCGTCTGCAAGCCAGCAAAATCACTTAGATATACCTTGAATATGAGGGATGCCTCGGAATAGAATCCTATCCTCATATAGGCCTCTGCCCTTTCAAGGAGTAAGCCTGGCCTTTTCTCTTTTGCTGAGTATATATAGGCGAGCCTTAGATGTTCTATGTAATCGTTTGACATCATTGACTTCTCATAGGCCTTTGCGAGGGTATAATGATAATCTGACAGGTCTTCTACAGGAGGGGTATAATTATTAAGAAGCCTGATAACCTCTGCATATCTCCCCTTATTCAGGAGTTCTTTTGACCTCTCGATAGTTGTATCCTTGCCATATCCCGAATAGGGACAGAGGAATGTCAAAAGACAGAACAGAAAGGCAATTAACCTTGTCATGCAAATAATAAAGCAACAAGCATGCCATCCCTGAATGTCAAGAATTGAGGATCAAAAATAGGGGATTATAATCTAATTTGTCAATTTCATGACATGAGACCCATCTTCTTCATCTTTTCGATGAGGGTTGTCCTGTTGAGATTCAGGAGGCTTGCTGCCTTGCTCTTTACTCCTCCTGCCTTCCTGATAGCCTTTAGTATCAGGTCTCTCTCTATATCGTCTATGAGCTTGTTCAGATCTATCCCTTCATCAGGAATATCATCGAAACCCATGGGGCGAAGATTCCCGACAGAAAATTCAGGGGTATCATTTCCTGCTGGGGTAATGTCAGGGGTTGGAGAAAAGAAAGGTTGAAACTTCTCAGGGAGGTCATGGACATCTGCCACATCACCATTGACCAGTATAGTCAGTCTTTCAATGAGGTTCTTCAATTCCCTCACATTGCCTGGCCAGTCATAATGTAAGAGGGCATTCAAAGCGTCTTTCGTAAACCTCAGAGGCTGTCTTTTCCTCTTTCTGGCAAATTCGATTGCAAAATGATCGATGAGAAGGGGTATATCATCCCTTCTTTCCCTCAATGGCGGAATACGAAGGGGTATCACATTGAGCCTGTAATAAAGGTCTTCCCTGAATCTACCCTCTTTAACAGCCCTTTCAAGGTCGCTATTTGTGGCAGCGAGTATCCTCACATCAACCTTAATGGTCTTTATACCACCTACCCGCTCAAACTCCCTTTCCTGAAGAACCCTCAAGAGTTTTACCTGCAGATGGGGGGCCAGTTCTCCAACTTCATCAAGGAAGAGGGTGCCCTTGTTGGCAAGTTCAAACCTGCCTATTCTTGTGTTTAAGGCACCTGTGAAAGCGCCTTTTTCATGTCCAAACAGCTCTGATTCAAGGAGATCCTTTGGGATGGCTGCGCAGTTTACTGGTATAAAGGGCGCCTCAGAACGTGAACTTGAATAGTGAATCGTCTTTGCGATCATCTCCTTACCCGTTCCGCTTTCACCTGTTATCAAAACAGTGCTTTCTGTATCAGCGATCTTTTCGATCATCTCAAATACCTTTTGCATCTCTGATGAGTCTCCAATGAGACCTTCAAATCTATACTTCTTTTTTAGTTGTTTCTTTAATAGGATATTCTCCTTCTGGAGTTTTGAGAAGCCTATCGCCCTGTTTACAACTATACCGAATTCTTCGAGGTTAAAGGGCTTTGTAATATAGTCAATTGCACCAAGCTTCATTGCCTCTACAGCGTTCTGGACTGTCCCATAAGCAGTTATAACGATCACGGGTGCTGGATTGTTCGTTATCGAGAGTTCCTTCAAAACCTCAATCCCGCCTATCTGGGGCATCATGAGGTCTGTGATAATGAGATCAAGGTTTTCCTGTTTGGCAATATCAAGTCCTTCCCTGCCGTTGCTGGCAAGGACTACCTCAAAGCCAGCGCTGCTCAGATAGGTCTTGAGCACATCCCTGACTATCTCATCATCATCTATTATAAGTATCCGTGGCACAGGGAATTTTAACTGACCTGTTCAGCCTATGTCAATAGATTGACAGAATAGAATTGACAGGATTCGAGGTTTGTGTTAACCTTAACCACGGGTTAAAGGTTTGATGGACACCCCGAGACTTGTCACAAGCAGACATAATCCCTTAATCAAAGAGGCGCTCAAGATTAAAGACAGAATAGGCCTCCAGCGAGTCAAAAAGACTCGCTGGAAACCGGGATACAAGGACCGAATCGGGGTTACCCAGAAGCGGGAGACTTCTGGAGGTGACCTCCTCTTGATTGATGGCCAGCATTCCATTGAAATGGCCCTTTCCTCAAGGTTCAGAATAGTAAGGATATTTTTTTCAAGCAAATACAGGAATTCGACTTTCCTCAAAAGATTTGACAGGGATACAGAAATGATAGAGACAACCGAAAGGATTATCTCTGAACTTTCCGATACAGAACATCCCCAGGGGATAATAGCAGTGGCTACTTATGAGACATTCGAGCTCAGTTCTATCCCCTCAGGAAAAGATTCTATCTTTGTCGTCTGTGACGGGATACAGGACCCTGGCAATCTTGGAACTATCATCAGGACGTCTGATGCTGCTGGTGCTGATGCTGTTATCATCCTTCCAGGGACATGCGATCCTTTAATGCAAAAGGTGATAAGGGCATCCGCTGGTAGTATCTTTAATATTCCTGTTATCTTCTCGGAAAAGGATAACTTAAAGAAGTGGATTAGGAAAAGGGATATAAGGCTTATTGTTACTGCCCCAGGGAGTAGCAGTACGATCTATGATCTGAATCTGAATGGGTCTATTGCCTTTGCCTTTGGTAATGAGGCAAGGGGTGTGAGTGAGGAATTGATAACTGGTGCTGATGAAATAGTGAGTATCCCGATCCTTGGGAAGGCAGAGAGTCTGAATGTGTCAGTGGCTGCCTCGATCTGCCTTTATGAAGCAGTGAGACAACGGAAGCTCGGAAGATCGGAAGGGATATAGAAAAAATATTTTCCATAGTGTAACTTCCGCACTAAAGGACTGGGACTGGTACATATGTTATATTAAATAATGGATTTTATCGTCGTAAAAGGGGCAAGGGAACATAATCTCAAGAACATAGATGTAAGGATCCCAAAGGAGAAGATTACAGTTATTACAGGGCCATCAGGCTCGGGAAAGTCCTCCCTTGCAATCGATACTATCTATGCTGAGGGTCAAAGGAGGTATGTGGAAAGTCTCTCAGCATACGCCCGCCAGTTTCTTGAGCAACTCCAGAAGCCTGATGTGGATTATATCGAAGGTCTTTCTCCGTCCATTGCCATAGACCAGAAGACAGTAACAAAGAGTCCCCGGTCGACAGTAGGCACAATAACAGAGATCTATGACTACATGAGGGTCCTTTATACGAGGATAGGGAAGCCCTTCTGCTACAGATGCGGTGGACCAATATCAAGCCAGGATGTTAATGCGATCATAGATTCTGTGATGGGTTTGCCTTACGGGACAAAACTCCAGATCCTCGCACCAATCGTGAGGGACAGAAAGGGTGAATATAGAAAGGAATTGCATCAGATGAGAAACGAGGGTTTTGTGAGGGCAAGGATTGATGGGACGATGATGGATCTCACAGAGGATATAACCCTGAAGAAACAGAAGAGGCATACCATCGAGATAGTCATAGATAGATTTATCATAAAGCACGGGGTAGATAAAAAGATAAGGCATGCTATCGAGACTGCCCTCAAATACGCTGATACAGTAGTGATAAATCTCCCGGATAAGGATGTGGATATCCCTTACAGCAGAACAATGGCATGTCTTAGGTGCGGTACGAGTTTTCCCGAGATTAACCCAAGGCTCTTTTCCTTCAATAGTTCCTACGGAGC
>JBBIPQ010000062.1:0-10377 GCA_037442785.1 Nitrospirota bacterium | reverse complement strand
TTAAATGGTATGAGACCTTAGCTTTTAGTGTTTTGAGGTCTTATGCCCATTTAAATACCATCCGCCTCTTTATTTTGGACAGCAGTGATGTTAAGAAAAGAGCAAGGGAAAATATTTGAGAGGTGATTATTTTAGAAATGTCTGGTATTCTTTTATAACATCTTCAGCCTTTCCTAACATTTTCATCCTTCCGTGGTCAAGCCATAGTACCCTGTCGCAGAGAGCCTTCACATCCTCCATGCTGTGGGACACAAAGAGTAATGTAATCCCCCTCCTTCTGAAATCAAGTATCCTCTCTTTGCTTTTCTTCTTAAACTGGGCGTCCCCTACAGCCAGGATCTCATCTATTATTAATATATCAGGGGCTACCTCTGTTGCTATTGAAAAACCCAGTCGGGCAATCATGCCTGAGGAGTAGTTTTTAAGAGGCGTATTAATAAATTCCCGCAACCCTGAAAAATCCACAATGCTTTCAAATCTCTTTTCTATCTCATTCCTTGAAAAACCGAGTATAGAGGCATTAATATATATGTTTTCTTTTCCCGTAAGCTCATGGTCAAATCCTGCACCAAGTTCAATAAGGGGAGCTATCTTGCCATTCACATCAACACTGCCCTCTGTAGGCTTTATAACACCTGCAACCACTTTTAACAACGTGCTTTTGCCAGCGCCATTTGGACCAATGATACCAAGTGACTCTCCTTTTCTCACATCAAGTGAAATTCCATTTAATGCCCATAATGTCTCTGCCTCATACCTCCTGCCCTTCAGGTAATTAATTACATACTCCTGAAAGGTCCTTGGACGTTCCTTGATAAGTCTGTATTTAACTGAAACGTTTTTAATCCTTATCATAAATCATACCTGTCCTGAATAGACATTCAGAGACCTGATAATAGCTATTTCTCAAACTCTGGAGTCTTTTGATCATAAATAAAATATTATCCTGTCACTATTTTTAGAGTAGACAATCCAACCAACTAACAAAGACAACCCTGCAAAAACTGACCCATAAATAAAGTGTTCTACCATTGGGATGGTATTATCGTACAGGCATGCTCTGAAGAGGGTTATATAATGGAATACAGGATTAATATATATCAAAGATCGTATCTTCTCTGACAGGATCGAAATTGGATAAAATATTGCTGAGAGAAACATCATGGCCGATAAAAATACTTCATATATGTATATAACATCGTGGAAAAATACTGCTAATGTGGATATTAAAAGAGATATACCAAGAGCAAATAGGAATATAAGTGCTACTACTAAAGGGATAAATATAAAATTAGTGCTTAGGCTCGTACCCGAGAGGATAATTACAATGAAAAGGGGAACCAGTGCGAATATAAAATGCACCAGCGAGGATGCCACAACAGAGATGGGGAAAATAGATTTTGGCATATACAGTTTATTCAAAAGATTGCGATTATTAATAAATGCCATAGAGGAGACCTGAGTCCCCTGCGCAAATAACTGCCACATTGTAATCCCTGCTATTACATAAGCAGTATAATTATCCACAGTCTTTCCAAAAAAACCAGCGAAGATTATATAAAGGACCAGCATCATCAAAAGAGGGTCAAGCATAACCCACAAAAAACCCAGCACTGATCTCTTATATCGCTTCTTTATATCCCTTATGACAAGGTTCCTCAAAAGCTCCCTGTATCTTATTATCTCCCTGATCTCTCTAAACATCCCTTTACCTCACTGCTGATAAGATACTATAATTAGGTAGCAAATTTAAAGGAGGCGACAGGGTTGTCCTATCTGATAGTCATCCCAGCCTTTAATGAGGAGACCACAATAGGAGATGTCATACTCAGCATCAGGGAGAAAGAGCCAGGGATGGACATCCTGGTTGTCAATGATGGTTCATCCGATAAGACTTCAGAGATGGCAATGATTGCTGGTGCAAAGGTCATAGATATTCCCTATAATATCGGATACGGTGGTGCAATCCAGACAGGATTCAGGTTTGCTGTTGATTATGACTATGATTATGTCATAACAATGGATGGGGATGGCCAGCATGATCCAGACTCTATCAGGAGTCTTATCGATACCATGGAAAGAGATGGGGCAGATGTTGTCATAGGATCAAGATTCTTAGAGGGAAACTACAGGATGAGTCTGGCAAGGCGCATAGGTTCATGGTTATTCTCAAAGATAGCAAATGTCTATACAGGCGTAAGAATCACTGACCCCACATCAGGCTTTCAGATCTATAACAGAAAGGCCTTTTCATATCTTTCTAAAGGAGACAACTACCCCCTTGATTATCCCGATGTCAATATCATAATGGCCTTACACAGGATGAAATTTCAACTCTCTGAGGCACCTGTCAGGATGATAAGGAAAGAGGGCAAATCGATGCATTCAGGACTTAAACCATTCTTCTATATGCTGAGGATGATCCTTGCCATAACATTGGTCATTCTCTACAGGGAGGAGAAATGAACCCTATCCTGAGGATAACTATCCTTTTTGCTGGTACATTACTGTTTATCGTGATATTTCGGCTCCTGAGGCGGAGGAGGTTTAGGGAAGAGCTTTCGATCCTATGGCTTCTCGTAAGCATCAGCCTCATATTCGGCTCTATTGCTGACCTTATTATTGACCCCCTTGCCCTTGCCCTTGGAATAAACTATCCACCAGCACTGGTCTTCCTGATCTTCTTTTTCATAGTGGTCTTAACGATGTTTTACTTCTCGATTGTTGTATCTGATCTCAAGAGCAAGAACAAGGAATTAAGCCAGAAGGTAGCCCTTATGGAATATAGATTAAAGGAACTCACAAAAAAAACCAGAGATGGCTCGCTCAAGTTAGGTATATAAAAAATTATGTTGCTTGGTAAATGCCTTGAGGCATGCCTCCAGCTTCCATGATTCAATAGACAAACTTTGATTTGGTCGCTCTATATGCCCTTGATATGCGATCAGCCCTTCTGAGAGGCTCAGGGATTCTGAATCCTGAGATGCAGTGCATTACAATATCCACTGAAGATTCTATATCTATTTTGTGGCCTGGAGATACAAAGAGGGGTCTTACATCATCCCTCGTCCTCACAACAGCCCCGATCTTTTCACCTTTATAATTTAGATATGTCCACTCGCCCTTTTTATTGCCAGGCTCTTTGTACTCCCCTATCAACCTTGACTTTGCGCATCCTATTGTCGTTATATCAAGCATTACTCCCACATGGGAGGCTATCCCTATCCCTCTTGGATGGGCTATCCCCTGACCGTCAAAGAGGATAATATCGGGTTTGACCTTTAATGCCTCATATGCCTTTATTATGCCTGGCCCTTCCCTGAAGCTCAGGTAACCCGGGATATAAGGGAATCTAACCATCTCATTCACCACTGAATCCTCCATATGCCTAAGATCAGGATAGGTAAATACAGATATGACAGCCCAGACTGTTTCCCCTGAAAAGACTGCATCAGCACCTGCTACTGTTCCTGGAGTATTCCTGAGAGGCTCGATCCTTACCCTTTTTCTGAGGGATTCCTGAACCACCCTCGCCTCTTCAGTATTACGAGGCCAGGGAATTTCCCTCACGATCTTTTATCCTTTTGCCCCATTCCATTGCCTTTTGGAGTATCTCTGATTCATCATGAATCCTTAATTCACCGTTATTGAGTATCACCCTTCCGCCAATAATGACGGTCTCCACATCAGATGCCCTGGCAGAGTAGATTATATGGGAGTATATATCATAAAGGGGGATGAGATGAGGCCTTTCAAGGTTCAGAATAACCATGTCTGCCTCTTTTCCAGGGGTGAGACTTCCTGTAACATCTCCAAGGCCAAGGGCCTCTGCACCCCATCTTGTTGCCATGAGCAGTGCAGTCCTTGAATTCAGGACAGTTGGATCCTTTGAGATGGCCTTGTGGAGTTTTGCAGCAGTAGATGCCTCACTGAGCACATCAAGGTCGTTGTTGCTTGCTGCACCATCAGTTCCAAAGGTCACCCTTATACCTGATCCCAGCATCTCAGGGACAGGCGCAATACCTGAGGCTAACTTGAGGTTGCTTTCGAGGCAATGGGAGACACTGACATTATTCCTTCCAAGCGTCTCTATCTCTTCATGACCCAACCAGACGCAGTGAGCAGCTAAGACCCTTTCGTTAAGAAAGCCTATTAAGTCCAGATAGAGGGCTGGCAGCTTTCCATAGCGCTTTCTTATTTCATTAACCTCCCATTCGGTCTCTGAGAGGTGTATGTGAAGGGGAACCATGTATCTATCAGACAGTTCCCTTGCCCTGAGCAATGTATCAGTGCAGCATGTATAAAGGGCATGGGGTGCTATGGCTGGTCTTACGAGATGATCATCCTTCCATCTCTCAATAAAGGCAATGGCCTTTTCAAAGTACTCATCCGTTGTCTTTGCCGCAACAGTCGGGAAATCCAGTATTCCCACACCAACCACAGCCCTCATCCCTATATCCTTTGTTGCATCCGCAATGGCATCCCCGAAGAAATACATGTCATTATAAAGGGTCACCCCTGCCTTCACCATCTCAAGACAGGCAAGGCGGGTTGCATCATAGACAAAGTCATGACTGAGCCATCTCGATTCAGCTGGCCATATATGGCCTTCGAGCCACTCCTTCAAGGGGAGGTCATCCGCAAGACCCCTGAAATAGACCATTGCAGCATGGGTATGGGTGTTAACAAAGCCAGGTATTATCGCCCTCCCCTCACCACCCAGGATGGTTTCTGTATCATAGAGGGATCTGAGGGCTTCATAGCCTCCGATATCTATTATCCTGCTTCCCCTGACTGCAACAGCTCCATCCTCAATAACTGGAAGCCCCTCTGACATGGGAAGGATATATGATGCCCTGACTAAGTAATCGACCTTTTCCTTCACAAAACTAAGCCATCTCGATCAGCTTCTCTGCAATCTGGACAGCATTCAGGGCAGCACCCTTTCTCAGATTATCGGAAACTATCCAGAGGTTTAACCCCTTATCAATAGACTCATCCTCCCTTATCCTGCCCACAAAGGTCTCGTCCTTCCCTGCCGCATATATTGCAAGGGGATAGATATTCTTTTCAGGTGCATCGTAAACAACAACCCCAGGAGCGGTTGAGAGGATCGCCCTCGCCTCATTTGCGGTGAGTTTTGTCTCTGTCTCAATATTCACGCTCTCTGAATGGCCTCGAAACACTGGAACCCTTACTGTCGTGGCGGTGACACGGATCGTCTCATCACCCATAATCTTCCTTGTCTCATTAACCATCTTCATCTCTTCCTTTGTATAACCATTTTCAAGAAACTTATCGATATGGGGAAGACAGTTAAAGGCTATCTGATGGGGATAGACATTACATTTGACCTCCCTGAAGTTCAGAAGATCCGTGGTCTGCTGAAGGAGTTCATCCATTGCCTTCTTGCCTGTGCCTGATACTGACTGAAAGGTCGTCACAACAACCCTCTTTATCCTTGCCACATCATGGAGAGGTTTAAGAACAACGACCATCTGGATGGTCGAACAGTTCGGGTTTGCTATTATACCCTTATGTTTTCTGATGTCATCAGGATTCACCTCTGGCACCACAAGGGGAACCTCTGGGTCCATCCTCCACTGGCTTGAGTTGTCAATAACAACACAGCCTGATCGGGCTGCAACTGGAGCCCATATCTTTGATCTCTCAGCACCTGCTGAAAAGAGGGCAATATCGATCCCCTTAAAGGAGTCCTCCTTTAGTGTCTCAACGGGAATCTCACTGCCCTGGAACTGAAGCCTCACCCCCTCTGATCTTTCAGAGGCAAAGAGCCTGAGACTCTTCACAGGGAAGTCCCTGTCTTCAAGGACAGCAATCATCTCATTGCCAACCGCCCCTGTTGCACCAACAACAGCAACTACATACTTTTCCTTCTTCTTTAGCATCTATCCATCTCCTTATTTTTTAAAAAATTTATTGAATTTTTATTATATCACACACCACCCTTCACCTCACCAGCCCAAAAACCTTTGCCAGAAACTCCAGGGCATTCTGGTTTAAAAATACTATTGTAAAGAACAATATCACAAACATTATTGTAAACTTGCGGTCTAATCTGGTTATCTCTGTCTCTATCTTACCAAGTAGTTCTGCCTTATCCTTTTCTATCTTGCCAAGCAGTTCAGCCTTATCCTGTTTCATTATGCCAAGCAGTTCAGCCTTATCCTGTTTCATTATGCCAAGCAGTTCAGCCTTGTCCTGTTTCATTATGCCAAGCAGTTCAGCCTTGTCCTTTTCCATCCTGGCATAAAGCTCATTTATCTTACCTACCAGCTCAAGCCTTACATTTTCAAGTTCTGACTTTGTAGCCACCTCTTTGAGCAGTTCGGTTTTGAGTTCTTCCTTTGTCTGATGCCACTTGTTAACTACCTCATTCCCTATTACTGCCTCAAGGGTCTTCACCACTGTCCTGGCATCTTCCTTGCCAAACCCTTTTTCAAATATCTCGTAAAACTCTATTGGTAACGTAACTGGCATATCTCCTCCTTCAGCCTTATCAGACACTCAGATAACAGACGTTCAGATGACAGATTCTGTTCAATTCTCTGTTTGTCTGATTATCTGCTTGTCAGTCCTCTGTCCTCTGTTTGTCTGTCCTCTATCTCTTACTAAGTATAGCAAAAAAATATTAAAATTAAATACTCTATGCCTTACACCCAGTCTTGACAGAAATAAGGCAAACTGGATAATATGTAAATAAAAAAATTTTTAATAAAGGCGTTGTCGAAATGGGAGTTGATATATTAAAAAGGTTCAAAAGGGCCTGGTTAATAATCCCTCTGGCCCTTTTTCTTATGTATCTGACCTCAAATCCTGTCCATGCTGATCAGGATCTAAAGAAGTTCCTTGTGCCACCCCCGCCCTTTACCCCAGGCATATTTCCGTGTTCTCAGTGTCACAAGGACATGCCTGTTAACAGAAAACCAAGGAGATTGGAGATGATGCATCAGGAGATAAACCTGAGGCATATGCCTGGTGGATGGTGCTTTGACTGTCATAATCCTGATGACAGGGACAGATTAAGGCTTGCCAACGGGACCCTCATCCCCTTTGAGGAGTCTTACAATCTCTGCGGGCAGTGCCACGGCACCATACTTAGGGAATGGAAGGCGGGCCTGCATGGCAAAAGGACAGGTTACTGGAATGGGGAGAAACAGTATCTGCTATGTGTCCACTGCCACTGGCCCCATGAGCCTGCATTCAAGCCATTGACACCGATGCCGCCGCCAGTACGGCCATCGGATATTAGATAAGGGAGTAAGAGATGAGCAAGCGAAATCCCCTTTCCTTAGAGATCGACAGAAGAACCCTTCTCAAGGCCCTATCACTCGGCCTTGCTGGAACAGCCCTACCCCTTGATAGATCGGATGCCTCTTTCTGGGAGGCCTTTTTACAGAAGCACTTCAGGGAGATGAACGAGGAAGAGATAAGGAGTGTTATAAAGAGGCTTGAGTCTGAATATAGAGAAAAGTATCGAAAGGGGATAGAGATAAGTAATGAAAAGGCCATCCCTGGAGTGCTCTTTGGTTATGGCCTTGACCTTTCAAGATGCATTGGCTGCAGAAGATGCGTTTATGCCTGTGTGGAAGAGAACAACCAGTCCCTGGATCCTCAGATTCACTGGATCACTGTCCTGAGATTCAAGAAGGGAGACAAGTGGGTTGACCTTGAGAACTCTGAAAAGTACTATAACCCGCCCCAGGTTCCTGAAAAGGACTACTTTTATATGCCTGTTCAGTGTCAGCAATGCGAGAACCCTCCCTGTGTTAAGGCCTGCCCCACTCAGGCAACATGGAAGGAACCGGACGGTATAGTTGTTATTGACTATAACTGGTGTATTGGCTGCAGATACTGCATGGCAGCATGTCCATACGGAGCAAGGAGATTCAACTGGGGCGAACCAAAAAGACCTCCTGAGAGACTGAATCCAAAGACCCATTACCTTGGCAACCGTCCCCGTTACAGGGGTGTTGTAGAAAAATGCACATTCTGTATCCAGAGGACAAGAAAGGGAAGGTATCCAGCCTGTGTTGAGGCATGCCCTGTTGGGGCAAGGAAGTTTGGCAATCTCCTTGACCCTGAAAGCGAGATCAGGTATGCGATTCAGCACAAGAGGGTCTTCAGGCTGAAGGAGGACCTCAACACCTATCCGAAATTTTACTACTTCTTTGCCTATGGGAGATAGGAGATGTCCCTGACAAGGCCACTCATGATAATCCTGAGGGAGACGATCCAGGGAGACAGAAGGTATTACCTGTGGCTGGCTGTCCTGTCTCTATTTATAATAACAGGTCTTGGAGCATACCTGAACCAGTTAAACAGGGGCCTCATCTCAACAGCCATGAGGGATCAGTTATCATGGGGTTTTTATATATCAAACTTCACCTTCCTTGTTGGAGTTGCCGCTGCAGCAGTCCTGCTTGTTGTCCCCGCCTATATCTATAATTTCAAGCCCATAAAGGAGATCGTGCTCTTTGGAGAACTCCTTGCCATTGTCGCCATAACCATGTGTATCCTCTTCATCATGGTGGATCTCGGCCAACCCCTGAGGGTATGGCATATCCTGCCTGTCATTGGGATGATGAACTTTCCTTCATCCCTTCTTGCATGGGATGTGATAGTCCTCAATGGATACCTCTTCCTCAATGCAGCCATAGTCTTCTATACATTATACAGGCTTTCAACTGGCAGAGAATATAAATGGTCAGTGCTGTGGCCCCTGATAATACTCTCCATACCATGGGCAGTGAGTATTCACACCGTTACTGCATTCCTCTACAATGGTCTTTCTGCCCGTCCCTTCTGGAATGCCTCCATACTCGCCCCAAGGTTCCTGGCCTCTGCCTTCTGTTCAGGTCCAGCGATCATGCTCATCCTGTTCCAGATCATCAGGAGTCGTTCAGAGGTGGAGATAGAAGATAGGGCAATCTTCAAGATCGCTGAATTGATCGCCTATGCAATGGGTATCAATCTGTTCCTCCTTGGTGCAGAGGTCTTCAAGGAGTTCTATTCAGGAAGCATTCACTCTGAACCGATAAGATACCTCTATTTTGGCCTCCATGGAAAGGGGAAACTCGTTCCCTGGATATGGTTTGCCACAGTGATAAATATAGTAGCCTTTATCCTCTTCCTGTTTCCGAAAACAAGGACCAATTTTACAACCCTTAATATGGGGTGTCTATTTATCATCACAGGGGTTTACATAGAAAAGGGTATGGGTCTTGTGATTCCAGGGTTTGTGCCAGACACACTTGGAGAGATCTATGAATACTCACCCACGATTACAGAACTCCTCATCACCCTTGGCATCTGGTCAACTGGAGCAATGCTATATACCTTGCTGCTTAAGATCGCCATCCCTATCTATACAGGAAGACTGAGGTTCTTCAAGCATCGCGATGGCCTAAAGGTTGGTGATGTCATGACGAGAAGGGTTATCACTATTACAGAGGACACCCCTGTTGAGGAGGTTGAGAGGATACTGGCCTCAAAGGGGATAAGCGGTGTGCCTGTTGTTGACAGTGACAGAAGGGTTGTTGGGGTTGTATCAGAGGCTGATATAATCCTTCTGGAGACGGAACAGAAAGACAGGAAAAACGGGAAAAAGGCCTCAGACATCATGACCTCCCCTCCCCTGATAGCATATGAAAACACAGACCTGAAAGAAATTGGCAAGACAATGATAGAAAAGGGGATAAGAAGGATCATCGTCATAGATGGAGAAAACAGACCCATCGGCATCATCTCAAGACGGGATATAATAAGGGCCTTCGGATCTAAAGGCAATTTGTTATAATGATCCATAAAGAAATAGGGAGGCTAATTCGTATCTTCAAAAAAGCATCATAATGCTGAGAGATGCTGACTTCTCTATCAGAGAAGAATTTGAAATTGGGATATTCTAAGCGATGAGGCACTAAATGATTTTGAGGCTAACTTACAGTGAAATTTGGAGACATCTATCTTATTGAAATTCCAGTTTCAGGTGGTCATGAACAGCAAGGTGTTAGCCTGCAATTATAGTTCAGACTTCTGAAAATATGGACAAAATCTTAACGGTTCTTATTGCTCCTTTCACAACACGAATCAGGGCTACAAATTTCCCGTTCACTTTTATTGTAGAGCCAGACTCTGTCAATAACCTCACCTCAACTCAATTGCCCTGGTGTTTCAACTTCGTGCCATAGATAAAAAAGGCTTAAAAATAAAATTGGAAGCCTAAAACCAGATGAAAACTTAGAAAGTATTTTGAAAAAAGGTAGGTTAACCACAAAATCCATGGGGTGGGCGACGGGGCTCGAACCCGCAACACCTGGAGCCACAGTCCAGTGCTCTGCCATTGAGCTACGCCCA
>JBBIPQ010000061.1:0-10499 GCA_037442785.1 Nitrospirota bacterium | reverse complement strand
ATCGGGGTCTATGCCAAGATCTCTAGCAACTGTTTGTGTGAAGTTTCTTGAATCTGTGTCAGGATAATTGCATAGGTATTTAATATTGTCTTTGATCTCCCTTATTGCAATTTCCGGTATGCCAAGGGGATTTATGGATGCGCTGAAATCGATGACATCATCTATCTCGAAGTTTTCTTCATCAATAAATCTGTAGATATTTCCACCATGCGGTTCTAAATTTCTTACCTGCTTCATCGAACGGTCCTTATATATAGAATGGCTGCTGTAATGCCCATCCCAATTAGCGATGATACTTTGATTATATCGATTGCCTTTTCGGAAGCGGTCAGGTAGTTTTCGGTTTTTTCTATACCAATGTGAGGCTTTTGTATCTCGATGCCGTTGTATGTTGCTGGTCCACCTAATTTGACACCTAATGCACCAGCAATTGCGGCCTCCGGTATGCCAGCATTGGGGCTTAAGTGTTTTCTGCCGTCAGAAATCATAGTTTTAAAAGAGCAACGGGCACCAAATAACGAGCAACGAGCATTCTTAAATAATGTCAGGATGAATGTAGAGATAATTATCAATAGCCCTGTTATCCGAGCGGGTATATAATTAGCCATATCATCGAGGCGTGCTGCTGCCCAGCCGAAGTCTTTATACTTATCGTTTTTATAACCTACCATGGAATCAAGCGTGTTTATCGCCTTATATACCATTGCAAGGGGAAGGCCTCCGATTGAAAGATAAAACAATGGAGCGATAATACCGTCTGAAAGGTTTTCTGATAATGTCTCTATTGTTGCCTTCAATATCCCTTTCTCGGAAAGGTTTTCGGTATCGCGTCCGACTATCATTCTTAGATTATTTTTTGCCGACTCTATATCGCTATTTTTTACGGATTCGATTACAATCCCTGCTGAATTGATTAATTCTCTAAGAGCTATGGTGGTGGATGTGAGATAAACAAGTAAAAAATAAGAAGTAATAAGTAATAAGTTAGAAGATTCAGAATAATTCGATAATATGTGAACTATAAATAATGTTATTAAAAAAGTGGGAAGTATAATTATGATTACGAGAATAATGCCTTTAAATCTGTCTTTTTTTTCTGATTTTTGATTTCTCTCTTCTGTCTTTCTCAGCAATGTCTCTGTTTTAGCAATGAAGCTTCCAATAATCCTCACAGGATGGGGTAGCCATCTGGGATCACCAATAGCAGCATCAAGCAAAAATGCGAGTATTAGTATCAAAGGCGAAAGGCTAAAGACTGAAAGCTGAATCTCCATCATATCTTTATAAGCCTCTTTATGAAACCCATATCTATGTTTTCTCTTACAATATTTGCGAGGTTATCAATTGCCCTGTCCTTTATCTCGGAATATCTCACTGTAAGATCGAGAGGTTGGAGATTCTTCTTTTTTCTTGCAATGTTTATAACTTCCCTTCTGAATAAATCGTTTTCAAATATCCCGTGCATATAAGTCCCCCAGCAGTTATTGTTTATTGAACCATCAAAAATCGGTGAATCGGTGAAATGGTGAATAGGCGAATTGGGAGCTGCAATACTTTTTATCTTAAATAAACCGATGTCTCCGGTACTCACACCCATATGGATTTCATAGCCTTTTAGCCGGTGTATCGGTGAATTAATGAAGGGATGAAGAGGTGAATTTAATATTGCTTCTACTCTGCATTTAGTTTTTGTTTTCTCAAATGTCGTTTCTATATTTAATAGCCCAATGCCTTCGATTTCTTTGTGGTTACTCTCTACACAGTGGGGATCGTATATCTTTTTCCCAAGGATCTGGTATCCTCCGCATATACCGATGACCTGGATCCCTTTTTCATAAGCCCTTTTGATGCTTTTATCAAGATGTCTTTCCCTTAAGAATAACAAGTCTTTTACAGTATTTTTTGTTCCAGGGATAATGAGAATGTCAGCATTTTCTATCTCAGCCGGATTATTTGAATATACAAGCTCCACATCAGGCTCGTATAAAAATGGATCAAAGTCTGTGAAGTTTGATATGTATTGCAACCGCACTACTACGATCTTGACTGATCTTGCCTCTGAATTCTGGATCCTGAGACCTGACTGTTGAAGGGCCAGTCCATCCTCGTCTGGAAGGCCTAAATCTTTTATATAAGGCAGCACTCCTATCACTGGTTTCCCTGTCTTCTTATTAATCATATCAAGGCCTGGCCTGAGTATCTCGAGATCACCCCGAAATTTGTTAATAATAAATGCCTTGATATACCTGCTGTCTCTTCGGAGCAATTTTATGGTGCCATAAAGGGATGCAAATACCCCGCCTCTATCAATATCACCCACAAGAATAACCGGTGCCTTTGCGTGTTTTGCCATTGCCATATTGACAATCTCTACATCCCTCAGGTTTATCTCTGCAGGGCTTCCAGCACCCTCCATGAGTATGAGTTCATAGTTTTTAGAGAGCCTATCAAAGGATTCTATAACCGCATTCCAGGCCGTCTTCCGGAAAGAATAGTAATCAGTGGCCTTCATGGTGGAATGGACCTTACCGTGAATAATTACTTGAGAGCCCATATCCCCTGATGCCTTAAGAAGTATTGGGTTCATATCAACAGTTGGTTCTATCCTTGCTGCCTCTGCCTGCAATGCCTGGGCCCTACCGATTTCTCCGCCATCAATGGTTACATATGAATTAAGGGCCATGTTCTGGGCCTTAAATGGTGCCACCTTGATACCCCTGTTGTTAAATATCCTGCAGAGGGCAGTAACGATCAGGCTCTTACCCACACCTGAGCCTGTTCCTTGTATCATTATTGCCTTAGTCATAGAAGACCCCATTAATAAGTTTCACAATCGGATATTTATCATAAAACTCTATGATATTTACTGCTGCAAAGTCCTGCTCGATTCTAAATATATTTTCAAGGGGTATCCCCATTACATGGCACAGGATTATCCTGTTAACACCGCCATGGGCAACTATCGCTATATCTTCTTTGTTATGATTGGACAATAAATTATCAAGCGCGTTTACGACTCTATCCCTTACCTCGACTGTACTTTCTCCTCCGATAGGACTATATTTAAGGGGATTACCTGTCCATGCCTCGAATTCCTCCGGATATTTATCCTTTATCTCATTGAACGACATGCCTTCCCATATGCCGAAACTCCTCTCCCTTAGGTCAGGTATTACAATAGGCTCTAAGCCATGCGGCTTAGCAATTATCTCTGCACTTTTTAGTGCCCTGATAAGGGGAGAAGAATAAACTGCTTCCAAACCATTACAGGACTTATGGGATTTGTAAGACCTGTTTAAATACTTGGCAACTTGATCTGCCTGCTTTATACCTTTTTCTGATAGGGGCACATCAATGTTTCCTTTGTATCGTTTTACCTCACTGCCTTCTGTCTCGCCGTGCCTTATTAAATAGAGAGTCTTAACCATATGACCACCATTGCTAAAAATAATATTTCGGATACCTCATTTATCGCTCCGAGATTGTCTCCTGTTATGCCTCCGAATTTATTCTTGCATACTGAGACCGCAAGTCTACCAAATGCATACATTGCTGCCGCAAGCAAGAAATAGAAAAAATGATAGTTATTCATGTTGTAGTTTTTTGAATATGTAAGTAATAAAGCAAAAAGTCCAGCGAGCGTGAGAGTTGCCGCTGCAAATTCCTTGAAGCCTGCTCCAGTTGTCATCATATATCCAAGACCATTATTCCTTGCAGGATTACCGTGATAGATAGAGACCACCATTGTCCATTTTGATATGACAGGGAAGAACAAAATAGAAGAATAGAAGACGAACGGTATGGAGTGCGAGAGATTTTTTAATAGAAGATATTTAAAAGCCAATGCAAAAACTATAGCCACCACTCCAATAGGCCCTGTAGAACCAGCCCTCATTACCGCAAGTCTCTTTTGCCTGTCTC
The DNA here is from genome assembly GCA_037442785.1 of Nitrospirota bacterium. Classification (GTDB taxonomy): domain Bacteria; phylum Nitrospirota; class Thermodesulfovibrionia; order Thermodesulfovibrionales; family UBA9159; genus JBBIPQ01. Next base: position 6,578 of record JBBIPQ010000061.1, on the reverse strand, counting down.
TTTCATTGTCTCCTGTAGATTTAACAGCAAGTGCATCAAAGGTATCTGCAAGCCCGTCGAGATGAAATCCTCCATTTATAAAGACAGGGGCAAAGACTGTAATCGCTATAGAAAGGTCAGGATGAAAGAGCATTTCTGATAAATACTGAGCCATCACAAGCAAAATACCCTGAAGAAACCCAACAGCAACAAACGCTGATAAACTCCCTGCTATGTCTTTCTCAGACACCTCGCCTCTTATCCTTAATGGGATTATTGTAAGAAACTGTATTGCAAGCAATAGTTGTTTCATATGGTTAGAACACAGGCTTTTTGATCTCTCTCTTCTGCATCCTAATTCTGAATCTCATCAGACACCCCGGCCTCCTCAAAGGTTGCCATCTCTTTATATATCTTTAATCCTGCCTCTATCATGAGCATTGCCAATGCAGCACCTGTGCCTTCTCCGAGCCTTAGATCAAGGTCAAGGATTGGCCTCAATCCCATTTTATCAAGCATTGCCTTATGACCGATCTCAACGGAGTTATGGGCTGCAAACATATAATCCCTTGTCTTCGGTTCAATACAATAGGCAATCAATGCACCTGCTGTGGATATGAAGCCATCAATTACTACGGGTATTCTGTTCGCTGCAGCACCTAAGACCAACCCCGCTATGCCCCCGATCTCCGCACCACCAACCTTTGCTAAGACATCAATAGGATCTGTAGGGTCAGGTTTGTTAAATCTTATTCCCTCCTCTATAACTGCAATCTTTCTTTTTAATACTTCATCAGTAATTCCAGTTCCTCTGCCAGTGACTTCTGAAACCGGTTTTCCGGTAAGCACCGATGCAATAGCACTCGATGGTGTGGTATTCCCAATCCCCATCTCTCCTGTGCCGAAAATCTTATAGCCCCTCTTTGCATATGCATTAGCGAGCTCGATCCCTACCTCAATACACCTCACCGCCTCATCCCTCGTCATGGCAGGCCCCTTTGTGAAGTTTTTTGAGCCTTTTATCACCTTCATATTTACCAGTCCTTCAAGCTCTCCAAAATCATAGTCAACACCTATGTCTATTACTATCACATCTGCCCCAGCGTGTCTTGCAAGGACATTTATCCCTGCCCCACCTCTCAGAAAATTAAATACCATCTGGGCAGTAACCTCTTTTGGATAGGCAGATACCCCTTCCTCAGTCACTCCATGGTCACCTGCGAATGTAAAGATTGCCTTCTTGTTTATTGAGGGCATCCTGTCCTCGGTTATTGCAACAAGACGCCTCGCAAAATCCTCAAGCCTTCCGAGGCTCCCGGGTGGCTTTGTGAGGTTGTTAAGCCTTTTCTGGGCAATCTCGTACCACTCATGCCTTACTGGCTGAATCTTAGAAAGGATCTCCTTAAGCATACCGTTCCTCCTTTTTTAACCTTTGATCTTTACCGGGATCCCGGATAATACCAGATATACCTCATCTGCAATCTCTCCAACCCTCTGATTAAGCATCCCTGCCAGATCCCTGAAGGTCCTTGCAAGTTTGTTCTCAGGTACAATACCCATCCCAACCTCATTGGAAACTATAAACAAGGTTGTTGCAAAAGACCTCTTGAAATCCTTTAACATATCTATTAATCTATCCATCTCATGGTACTGGGGAATTCTAACGGATTCCCCAGTGAACCCCCTTAAATGGATTCTTCCCTTTAACCCTCGCTCACCCTCTCCAATTCTGATCAGTATATTTGACATCCATAGGGTAAGGCAGTCAAGGACTATGACATCGTATTCCTTTGGAGCCTTCCTCATAACCTCTGCTATATTCATGGGCTCTTCAACGGTATCCCAACCACCTGGACGCTCCTTTTTATGCCTCTCTATCCTTTCTCTCATCTCATCATCAAGGGGTTCTGCAGTTGCAATATATAGTCTTTTGCCATGAATCTTTGAAGCCTCCTTCATGGCAAAACTGCTCTTTCCACTCCTTGCACCACCTGTTATAAATACAATCTTGCCCATTATCTCTTATCAGATCCCTCCATATCCTTCTCAAACATACCGCGCAATATATCATTTGCACAGAATCTTCCGCACATAGAGCAACCTGCATCGCTATTTCCCCTTTTTGACTTTATCTCTATAGCCCTTTCAGGGTCTATGGCAAGAGAAAACTGCTCATCCCATCTCATGTCCCTTCTTGCCTTTGCCATCAATCTATCCCTGTCCATCCTTCCCAGCTTTATCATGTCTCCCACATGGGCAGCTATACGAGCAGCGATCACGCCCTCTCTAACATCCTCAGGAAAAGGTAAACCCAGGTGCTCTGAGGGAGTTACATAACATACAAAATCAGCACCATATGCAGATGAAAGTGCCGCACCTATAGCAGCAGTAATATGGTCGTATCCTGGGGCAATATCTGTAATTATAGGTCCGAGCATATAAAAAGGTGCTTCACCGCTCATCTTCTTCTGTATAATTATATTCGCCTCAATCTCATTGATTGGTATATGCCCAGGACCTTCCACCATGGTCTGGCAACCCATCTGTCTTCCGATATCGGAAAGCTCGCAATTGATTATAAGTTCCTGGATCTGCACCCTGTCTGTTGAATCATGTATGGCACCTGCCCTGAACCCATTTCCCAAACTAAGGACAACATCATGCTTCTTCAATATCTCAACAACTCTGTCAAAATATTCATAAAGTGGATTTTCCCTGTTGTTATGCTCCATCCACGAAACCATGTACGAGCCTCCCTTTGAGACCAGTCCACCATAACGATAATTCTGTTTCCTCAGCATTTCTACGGTCCTTCTATTTATCCCGCAATGAATAGCCATAAAGGCAACACCTTCCTCGCATTGTCTCTCTATTATCTCAAAGAGGAGTTCAATGGGCATCCGTACTGCAGCACCATATTTTTCAATAGCAATAGCAAATGCCTCATAGAGAGGAACTGTTCCGACTGGAAGGTTTACGGCATCCATTATGGCCTTTCTTATCTCTGAGATATTGCCTCCCACACTCAGGTCCATCAATGTATCTGCTCCGTATCTTTCGGCTATCCTTGCCTTTTCAACTTCCATTCTGATATCCACGATATCAGTAGAAGTGCCTATCGATGCATTGACCTTCGTCCTCAATCCCTTACCAATACCAAGAACCTTTGATCTCCTGTTTTTGTTAGATGGGATGATTACCTTTCCAGAGGCCACATACTCTCTTATTAGATCTGGAGCAACCGATTCATCCTGTGAAACCTTATAGATTTCATCCGTTATCATTCCCTTTCTTGCCTTTTCAATCTGCGTCATCCTCGACCTCCTTAATAATTTATAAACGTCTGACCCTCGTGGATCTTTATACTAAGTTCTACATCAAAGGCCTCTTGAATCGTTTCACTCGTGAGTGTGGTCTCTGGAGTGCCTGAACGAAGTATCTGTCCATCCTTAATCAAGATTATCTTCTCAAACCTTAAGGCCATATTAATATCATGCAGGGCCATGATTACAGTCATCCCCTTCTTATTTCTCAGGTCCTCAAGCAAACGAAGCAACTCTATCTGATACTTTATGTCAAGATTTGCGAGAGGTTCATCAAGAAGTAGTATCCCGGCACCTTGCAGTAATGTCATTGCTATAAATGCCCTTCTTCTCTCACCACCGCTAAGATTTGTAATATTTAAATCAGCCTTATCACCCAGGCCAACCATTTCAAGGGCGTCCTTTACTGTTATGTCTGGCATAATCTCGTAGGGATACAGGCCCATGCTTACGAGTTCCCTTACCTTAAAAGGGACATTCATATCAAGAACCTGGGGCAAATAGCAAATCAGTTTTGCCCTGTCTTTATTTTTGTAAGAGTTCAGATCCCTTCCCCACAGCCTTACCATACCTGATTGTGGTTTGAGAAAACCACTTAACAGCTTTAGAATAGTTGACTTCCCCGAACCGTTGGCACCAAGAAGCCCTATAAATTGGCTACTCATAACTGTAATATCCATATCCTTGATCAGAAAATTCTTCTCTGAATAGCCAAAACTCACCTTCTCAAATTCTATAACCGGAATATTACGAGATGAGAACATCTCTCCTCCTCAAAAGGTAAAGGAAATATGGGGATCCAATGATCGCTGTAATCACACCAGAGGGTATCTCTGAAGGAGAAAATATTGTTCTCCCTATGAGATCTGCCACACACAAAAAGGTAGCTCCCAAAAGACCTGACAAAGGGATAAGATACCTATTGTCTGCCCCTGAAAAAAATCTAACTATATGTGGCACAAGTAGACCCACAAAACCTATGGTTCCACCAAGGGAAACAGAGGCAGATGTCATAAGGACTATGGATAGGAAGAACAAGAACCTCTCCCTGTTGACAGAAAATCCAAGGCTATGTGCGAATTCATCGCCGAGCATAAGAGCGTTAAGGGCCTTTGACCTGGATATGGATATAAAAAAACCCAATATTATTAGCAAAAAACCATAAGGGATCAATGACCAGTCTGCCATTGCGAGATCTCCAAATATCCAGAGAAGTGCCCTTCTTAACCCCTCGTCTGTTGAGATGCTCATGAGGAGTATAAGAACCGAATGAAACAGAAAACTCAGACCGATACCAGCAAGAAGTAGCCTCTCTGGCCAGAGGCCTCCCCTTCTCCATCCAAAGGCACCAACAATAAGGCTAACAAAAGAAGCGCCAACAAAGGCAGTGACAGGAACAGAAAATCTTCCCATAAAAGATATGCCGAGTAAAAGCCCCAAGGCTGCTGTCAAGGATGCTCCACTGGATATTCCAAGTATATAAGGATCAGCGAGAGGATTTCTCAATATACCCTGCAGAATAGCACCGGATGTACCAAGGGCTGCACCAATAAGAAGAGCTACAAACACCCTTGGCAGTCTTATTGAAATCAGTATTTCCCTTTCGGTCCCATTGAGATTGAAGGGATTTATTATCCTTGGTCCTAAGAAGATCGAGATGACGATAAAGAATATTGCAACAATCAATAGGATGGATATCTTTATCATAGACAAGCAGCAACCTCCTCAATCCCTTCTATTACCCTTGGCCCAAGCCTGTAAAGACCATCTCCAACATAGAAAACTCGACCATTTCTGACAGCAGGAAGAAATCTCAATCTTTCAAGAAGCCCCTTTGAAGCCCCCTTTATATCCTTTCCCATAGACCTGCCAATAATGATCACATCAGGTGACTGTCGAATCACATCCTCGATCGAATACTTCGGATAAGGGATCCTTGATCTTGCTGCAATATTATCGGCACCAACGAGTCTAATTGCATCATCTATGGCAGTGCCAGGACCTGCAACAACCAGAGGTTCAGGCCAAAGTATGAAGAGAACCTTTTTTCTATTGTTCATTCCTGAATATTTTTCCCTAAACCGTGTGAGTGCCTCCTCTACCTCACTGGATAATCTTTCAGCCTTCTCGCTCACGCCAAGTGACCTGCCCATATCCCTTATGCCATCAGGAAGTTCAGAAATCCTTCTTGCCTTAAACACATAGGTCTTTACACCCAATGACCTGAGCTTCTCCTCCACCTCCTTAGGGTTTCCATCTTTAGTCATAACAACTATATCAGGCCTCAATGAGAGTATTGCTTCAACAGACGGATTTGTCATCCCCCCGATCTTTGCCTTTCCCCTTGCCTCTTCAGGATAGTCGCAGTAATTGGTTACCCCAACAATTTCACTGCCAAGGCCAAGGGAAAAGAGTATCTCTGTTGTGCTCGGTGAAAGGGAAACGATTCTGCTATACTGCAAGGTCTCAGCATAGCAGACTGAAAACAGGAGGATTACAATATTGAGACTGATCAAAAAAATTTTTCTCATTAATATGTTGAGCCCTGTCTTGTCTTTCTTCTCCATTACCTCTCCTAAAATAAAAAATCCCCAGAATCTGAGATTCTGAGGATTGCACCCAGTTTACTTCACCCTCTCCTCATCCGCGTGAGGACTTTAGCTCGTCTTGTTTATGACCATCAGTTCATCTGGAAGACCATGAACTAATAGCCACGAGCCATTATAGACTTCCCAGGCAGGTCTTCTGGCTCCCGGATCATCCTACTTGCCAGCCTTCCCATCCAGTCCGGACAGTGGCTTTCTGGCTTTCGTCCCCGGTTACAGCGGCGGGACCGCCCCGGATTTTCACCGGATTCCCTATTAAGCCTTTCGGCACCTAACTTAACTTTATAAAAAACCCCTTAATAATGTCAAGCATCCAGATTCAGGTCATGGAGAGTTCGATCATCTCGATCACATGATAGACAGGGGTATCTTCTATTTCTGAACTTAGCTGCAATACACAGCCAGGGCAAGAGGTGACGATGGCTTCAGCAGAGGTTTTCTTTAAGGATTCAGCCCTTTTTTTGAGTAAGGCCTTTGAAAGCCCTCTATAACTAAGGCTAAAAAGCCCTGCAAAGCCACAACAACCCTTTTCATCTACCTCTGTTATTTCTGCACCCATTCGATTCAGTATCTCCCTTGGTTCCTTCCATATCCCCATTGAATTAATATGATGGCATGGATCATGATATGTGATGGTCATTATATTTGGTCTCTTTAACTCGATGTCCTT
>JBBIPQ010000060.1:0-10778 GCA_037442785.1 Nitrospirota bacterium | reverse complement strand
CCTAATACAAGGTTTGAAGACTTGGTGCGGATAATGGTAGAGGCAGACCTGAGACGCATCGGAGAGACATCGTGAAGGCAATAATCCTTGCAGGCGGAAGTGGGACAAGGCTCTGGCCATTAAGCAGAAAGAACTATCCCAAACAGTTTCTCAAGCTCAATGGCAGGAAGTCACTCCTCCAACAGACGGCAGAGAGACTTTTGAAGATAGTACCTCCTGAGGACATCATCATACTCACAAACAATGACTACAGATTTCATGTTATAGCAGACCTTGATGCGATCTCTCCTGTTCTCTCAAAGGATATGATCCTCGAGCCTGTAAGGAGAAATACAGCACCTGCTATTGCACTTGCCCTGAAATATTGTACTGACAGATTGGACTGCTCAAGCGACGAGGTATTATTTATCTCACCTTCTGATCACATTATAGCTCCAGATGAAAAATTCATAGAGTATATCAAAAAGGCTGAAGGGGTCGCCCGGAAAGGATATATTGTAACCTTTGGAGTGAAACCCCTCGGTCCTGAAACAGGATATGGGTATATAAAAATCAGCGACCAGCATTCAGCAGTCAGAAGTCAGGACTATCTTATGGTAGAGGAGTTTACAGAAAAACCCGATATAGAGACTGCAAAGAGATACCTTAATTATGGCAATTACCTCTGGAACTCAGGGATGTTTGCCTTTAGCATAGGTACTATCATGGAAGAATTCAAACAGCATGCACCTGACATATACAGAATGATCGATAACTCCTTTGAAGAGGTTATCTCTAATTTCGAAAAGATGTCAGACATATCCATCGACTATGCCATAATGGAAAGATCTGAGAGGGTTGTTACGATTCCCCTTGACATTTACTGGAATGACATAGGCTCATGGGATTCCCTATTCGATGTCCTTGAGAAGGATGCCTTCAGGAATGTGAATATAGGAGATGTGATTTGTATAGACACCAGGGATACGTTAATTATAGGAGACAAACGGTTGATAGCCACGGTGGGGCTCAATGACCTCCTTATCGTCGAAACAGACGATGCCATACTCGTTGCAAAAAGAGGGGACTCCCAGAAGGTAAGGGATGTCGTTGATATATTGATATCTAAGAACAGACCGGAGGCATCAGAGCATAGAACCATTTATAGACCCTGGGGAGAGTATACGGTCCTTGAGGAGGGTGTGAGATATAAAATAAAGAGGATTGTGGTCAAGCCTGGTGAGAGATTGAGTCTCCAGATGCACCACCACAGGTCTGAACACTGGGTCGTGGTTAAAGGCACAGCAAAAGTTGCCATTGGAGATAAAGAGATATTCATCCATGAAAATGAATCTGCATATGTGCCCAAATCAACACTCCACAGGCTCGAAAACCCAGGAAAGGTTCCACTCGAGATTATAGAGGTTCAGAATGGTGAATATTTGGGTGAGGATGATATAAAGAGGATCGATGACCGGTACGGAAGGGCAGAATCTTGTTAAATGCGAGTTCTGTTTAATACAAAACCTTCAATCCTTTACAATAAGACAGGCGTTGGCTATTATGTGTCAAATCTTTACAACGAACTCCTGAGGTCCGGCATTGATATTATCCCGACTGTTGATAAGAGATCACACACCCTTCTTAACTCCCTTAGCAGGATCTCTTCAAGATTGAGGAACATTTCGGTGAAATGGTATCCCTCTTTCATTCCAAAGGTTGGGGATGCCATAATAAAGGTGCTTTATAAGAAGAGTGATCCGCTTCCTTTTGATATCTATCATGAGACGAGCCTCGACCCTCTACCATTAACCGATGCTGCTATTGTCTGTAATATCTATGACCTTTCCTTTATCAGATGCCCTCAATTCCTCATAAAGGAGTTCTCAGGATACGCTGAGAGGAATATCAGAGAGAATGTGATAAAGGCAAGAAGGATTATCGTAAATACCGAGTTTATTAAGAATGAGGTGATCGATTTTCTAAGAATTTCCGAAGATAGGATAGATGTCATACCCCTGGCTCCTTCAACAGCATATTTCATGGCAAAGGAAAACAAGGATGATAGCTCAGGTGTACTTAAGGATAGGCCATATATTTTATATGTGGGGACTGTGGAACCGAGAAAAAACCTAAAGACATTGATAAGGGCGTTCAGAGAGGTGAGGGCTGAATACAATATTGCCCTTATAATAGCCGGTGGGCTTGGCTGGCTCTATGATGACATAATTCAATATCCCGAAGACCTTGGGATTAAGGATGATGTCTACTTTACAGGTTATGTTGATGAGATGACACTTGTTAAGCTGTATAACCATGCATTGCTCTTTGTTTATCCCTCGTTGTATGAGGGGTTTGGCCTTCCACCTATTGAGGCCATGGCATGCGGTATACCTGTTATTGTCTCTGATATACCGCCTCTGAGGGAGGTTTCAGGAGATGCTGCATTATCCTTTAACCCCGGAGACCACACCGAACTTGCCAGTAAGATCAGGATGGTTATATCCTCAGAATCCTTGCGCTCTGAGATGGTAAAGAGGGGTCTTGAAAGAGTAAGGGAATACTCCTGGAAAAAGGTTGCAGACTCTACCATCAAGACATACGAGAGGGCATTAGAGGGTTGAAGATAGGTATTAATGCCACCTTTCTCTATGAGAAACCTACAGGCGCATGTTTAGTCACGAGAGAGGTATCCCGTATTATAGCGGAACGACATAAGGATACGATTGTCTTTTCTCCCATTGAGTACAATGATCTTCCTCCGGATTCTGTTTATAAGGTTCCTGAAGGCTTAAAGGGTTCTCAAAGATTGTCGAACAACCTCTTCAGGTTTTTTTATATAAATACAGTCTTACCCATGCTGTGTAAACTCAAGGGTGTGGATGTCCTCTACTGTCCTATTTTAGAGTTCCCTTTTATTCCATCGGTGCCTCTTGTAGTGCATATCCATGATTTACATTTTATCCATTTCTCTTCAGAGTTTGGACTGGCCGCACCTCGCATGAAATTCTCCTTGAAGATGATTAAGAGAGTCGTGGGCCGAGTGGTCGTCTCCTCCAGGTTTGTCAAAGATGAATTGCTTAGATCAGACATTGTAGGCGAAGATTTCATCGACACCGTTCCTCTATCCTATGACAGTGACTTATTTAAACCCGTTCTTCCAGAGGGAAAGGAGGATTTCTTTAAAAGGTATTCTCTCAGTAAGAATTATATCTTGTTCGTTGGTAGTCTATTCCCGTATAAGAATTTGAAAATTCTTATTGAGGCATTCCTGAAGATCAAGGATCGAATACCCCACTCCCTCGTCGTTGTTGGCAGAAGAGAATTCTCCACGGCCCTCACACATGATGAAAGAATCCTCTATCTGGATTATGTTTCATCTGAAGACCTCCCGATGTTTTATTCCTGTGCTGACCTTTTCGTTTATCCCTCATTAATGGAGGGATTCGGCATCCCGCCATTAGAGGCCATGGCCTGCGGAACGCCTGTTATATCCTCTAATAGAGGTTCATTGCCTGAGGTGGTTGGAGATGCAGGGATACTCTTCAACCCTGAAGACAGCAGGTCCTTATCTGAGCTGATTCTTAAGGTTATCAATAACGAGGGATTGCGCAGGGAGCTGATAGAAAAGGGGCTTCATCATGTAAAGAGATTCTCATGGGAGAAGACGGCTGAGGGCATTATTAAGTCCTGTGAAAAGGCATTGAAAGGAAAATGATAAATATCTCAATTTTTCTCCTTCCATTGATGTTATAAACGTCGTTATGTTATCCTGTGAGTAGGTCTTTACCCTGATTCATTGGGAAGACAGTCTGTCTTCTGAAAGTTTGTCGTTTGAAGGTCTGAAAGTTTGGAAGCCATGATGTTTTGAAGAAACCATAAATATAGAATATGAAAATCCTTCATCTTCTCTATGAAAGTAAGGGTGATTATTTTGGCATAGGCGGGGTTGGTATAAGGGCCTATGAGATATATAAATATCTGAAAGATCGGCATGATGTAACACTTCTTTGCAAGAAGTATCCAGGTGCTTCAGATGGTGAGATAGATGGCTTAAGGCATATATTTGTGGGTGCTGAAAGCAGAAGCCTCACAAAGACACTTCTATCTTATGCATATCATGCTGCTCGATTTGTGAGGAGACATGGTAATGCCTATGATATTATCGTAGAGGATTTTTCTCCTGCCACCCCGACATTTCTTCATTTCTTCACACAGAGACCGATAGTCTTGCAGATTCAGGGATACACCGGATTGCTCTATTTCAGGAAATACAATCCTTTCTATGCCTTTGTCCTCAATAAAATGGAGAGGCTGAGGCCCTTGTTTTATAAGGACTTTATATTCATTAGCGGCAATACCGCTGACAGGCTTTTATCTAAGAGATTTTTGTATCATATATCAGAGGAGAGGGGTGAGGGATGCATTAAGGTCATCCCTAATGGTATATCTCCTGAGTTACTATCTCTATCCCCTGAAGACGGTGACTATATCCTGTATCTTGGTAGGATAGATATTTATGGTAAGGGACTTGATACGCTAATCATGGCATACAAGGACTTCTACGGTTCTTTTCCTGGCATCAAGCTCGTTATAGCAGGAGATGGAAGAGATAGAGAAAAGTTTGACGCAATGCTGAGGAGATTGCCCGATGGTGTAAGAAAGAACATAGAACTAACAGGCTGGGTCTCTGGTGATAAAAAAAGAGAGGTTTTAAAAAAGGCCCTGTTCTGTGTCTTTCCTTCAAGGCATGAGACTCAGGGTATAAGTGTACTCGAGGCAATGGCATGTGAAAAGGCGGTTATTGTGAGCAATATACCTGAACTTAGATACGCAATTGAAAGCGGGGCAGGTCTGTCTTTCGATGCAGGAGATTCCTTCTCTCTCATCTCCTCAATGAAAGACCTGATGAGAAGCGATAGAAAGAAGGAGATGGGACTGATGGGAAGGGAATGGGTAAAGGGTTTTACATGGGATAGGATAGCAGCGGAGTATGAGGAATTCCTTAAGGATGTTACAAAAAGACTTTAAATGAAGATCCTTCAGATTATCTATGAGAGCTATGGCAGCCCTTTTGGTTTTGGGGGTGCTGGGGTAAGGGCCTATGAGATTTACAGGAGACTCAAGGACAGGCACGATATAACGCTTCTTTGCATGAGATACCCGGGGGCGAAGAATGGAGAGATACAAGGGTTAAGGCATATTTTTGTAGGCACTGAGAGCAGGAGTTTGACAAAGAGTGTACTCGCCTATACTATCAGGGCAGCCCATTATGTAAAGGAATATGGCGATGGATATGATATTGTCGTTGAGAATTTTCTGCCGTCAACCCCTTTTTTCTCGAGATTCCTCACAAAGACGCCTGTAATACTCCAGGTTCAGGGGGTGATGGAGAGACACTCCCTCAGGAAATTTAATCCCCTTTATGCCCTTCCAATGTATAGTGTTGAGAAATTTTATCCATACCTTTATGATAGATTTATATTTGTTTCAGAGATAACTATGGAAAAGGTAATGGCAGGACATAAAAGAGGATCAAGAAAGAGTTATCTGATACCCAATGGTATAGATAGGGAGTACTTGAATTATCATAATACTGAAGGGGATTATATCCTTTTTCTTAGCAGGATAGATATTTATACAAAGGGGATTGATATCCTTGTAAAGGCCTTCGATTATATAAGCCGTGAATTTCCTGACTTGAGACTGATTCTGGCAGGGTATGAGTTTGATAGCTTTAAAAAGGTTCTTGAATTATGTCCTTCTAAATTAAGCCACAGGATCGAGTATGCTGGTTTTTTATCAGGCATTGATAAATTAAGGCTCCTCTCTGGAGCAAGGGTTTTTGTCCTTCCCTCCAGGCATGAGTCCTCACCTATAAGTATCCTTGAGGCTGCTGCCTGTGGAAGGCCTGTTATTGTGAGTGATATAGAGGAACTCTGTTTTGTAGAAAGGAATGGATTTGGTTTGAGTTTTCCATCAGGCTCTGCAGAGGATCTTGCAGATAAATTGAGATTATTACTTAATGACAAAGAAAAGACAGAAGAAATGGGAGTAAATGGAAGGTCCTATGCCAGTCAATTTCTCTGGGATGATTTAGCACTGGAATTTGAAAGGGTTCTGAAGGATGTTTATGAAGACAGAAAAGATTGAGGGTAACTATTGGCAGAGGCATTTACTGGCTTTTCTGTTCTATTCAGTCATGATATCTATTGCCTATTCAAGTGCCTTAAATGGCACCTGGGCAATGGATGACACCCTACTTAATAAGCCCGTCGGGATTAATGATATAAGAAATCTAATAGGTTTTAGAAAGGTTACATATGTGACATTTTTGGTCAATCAATTTCTAACGCCTCTTAGTGCCGCTGGGTTTCGAGTCTTCAATATCCTTCTGCATATAGTTAATACAATCCTCGTATATATAATCGCATTTAAGACTACGCTATTATATCTTCATAAACATGGGAGTACCTCGGAAAGATCAAAAAGGAAGGGTAGGGTACTTTTATCTGTTAATGAGAACAGGGCGTATGCGGTTGCATTTCTTAGCGGGATAATCTTTGGTCTTCATCCAATAAATATAAATGCTGTTACATATATAGTGCAGAGGATGGCTGCCCTGTCCGCTTTCTTCAGTTTTCTGTCTCTGCTCTGTTATATCAGGGCTCATCAATCAGGGGAAGGGTTCAAAAAACTACTATTTTATGGATTGAGTGGCGTTTTTATCATAACTGGTATCCTTTCAAAGGAAAACGCCATCATGATTATACCCCTGATACTTCTATATGATTATGTCTTCCTTTCAGGGCTGAATCTTAAGACTTTCCTGAGGAAGGTATCTTTATTTTTGATAGTTGGGATTGTAAGTGCCGGGATTGTCTCATATCTGCTTAAGCTCCATTATGCCTTTATTGATCTGGTGAGTTTTTTTGTTGATTTAAACAAACCTCTTTCTCCAAAGGGGTGGATGGCGGTTGATGTTTACTGGACTCCGCTACAGCATTTCCTTACAGAGTTCAGGGTTGTCTCAAGATATTTATTCTTGATATTTGCACCTCTCCCAGGGTTTCTTGTGTTTGACTGGTGGGGTTATCCTTTATCAAAAAGTCTCCTCATGCCCGTAACTACCTTAATATCATTTATATTTTTACTCTCTCTTTCAGTCTTTTCAATCCTGAGGATGAGAAAGGTGCCCCTACTATCCTTTGGTATACTCTGGTATATCATAGCTATATCCCTTGAGAGTTTTTTTGCCCTTGGTGCTGATCTATACTTTGAGCACAGGAATTATCTGCCTGTTTCTGGTCTCTTTATCGGGATCATCGGACAGTTAATCCTATCTCTAAAGATTGATATAGAGAAAAGAAAGCTATGGATAATCGCTGGTGTTGTTGGTTTGATACTCGGCTCTTTGACCTTTGTAAGAAATCTTGCCTGGAAGGATTCCATTACTCTCTGGAAGGATACACTGGAGAAGGTCCCATACAATATAAGGGCATTGAAGGCGATTGGCAACAGTTATTTGAGGATTTATGACCTTAAAAATGCAGAGGTTTACTTTGTGAGATCCATAAGAGAAAGCAGTATAAGGAGGGCGCCTCAGTTACTGGATGAGTCTGTCTTTGCGCTGGGGATGATTTATCTCTATGATGGAGAGCTTGAAAAAACAAAGACATTGATCGAAAGGTACCAGGATTTGATAGAGTCATACAGACCAGGGATACTTAAGGGCTACTATCATTTATTGAATGATGATCCTGATGCAGCCCTATCAGAATTCAACAGGGTGAATGACCCAGATGGCATATATAGACCGATGCTTTTCACATTAAAAGGAGATGCTTACAGGAGCAAAGGATTGCTTGATATGGCAATGAGAGAGTATTTAAGGGCAATCGCGGAAGACATGTCATGGGCATCAGCTTATCACGGAATAGGGGTTACCTATATGATAAAGAGAGATGTTAGACATGCTGAGGAATATTTTGATAAGGCCCTCAGGGCAGAGCCTGATAATGTCCTTGTCCTCTCAGATATGGCCGATTTGATGTTAATAAAGCGGGTAAACCCTGAGAAGGCTCTTGACTATGCACGGGCTGCGATCTCAAAAAAGCCACCATTCTACCAACCTTATCTTGCGATGGGGAATGTCTTATTAATCATGGGAAAAGAGAAAGAGGCTGAAGATCTTTACAGGAATGCCCTTGGCAGAGGGGCAAAGGATTATATGATAGTCTTGAATAAGGCCAGGATTTACTATCTTAAAGGTGATCATAGTAAGTCAGAAGAGTATCTCTCAAGACTTAAGAAGATTAAAGACCTTCCACCAAGGATAAGGGGCTTGATTAATAAATAGATTCAGGGCCGGCTTGACCGACCCTGAATGTAATAAAAAAGAAAACTATTTCTTCTCTGCTGGTGCAGCCTTTATTATGATGGACTTGGCAATATTCTTTCCATCCATCTCAGCATATCTTACTGTGACCTTGTCACCAACCTTAACATCAGCAAGGGTCTTCTTTTCCTTACCAACCTTCACTGTGGTCTTGTCATCGGCTGTGAGGGCTACATCACCTGCCTTACCCTTTACGGTGAGTGTCTTTGCTGCTGCATCAACAGCAGTGACCTCTCCAGTAACCTGTTTTACCTTTGCAGGGGCCTTTTTCTCAGCAGGGGCAGCCTCTTTCTTCTCCATAGGGGCGGCCTCTTTCTTCTCTGCTGCTACTGCAAAAACTGCAACAGAAAGAACGAACAGCATCGCCACTATAAGGGCTATTGCTCTTTTCATTCGGAATCACCTCCTTTCATGATTAGTCAGTTTAATATGTTTACAAGAAGCGTGCCAGAATCTTCTTTTGCCTGAATCCTTACAGATCAATATATATAGCGGATTATTAACAGGATACCTAAGAAAACTTATCCTTAATCAGGAAAGGTCTTCCTTTTTTGAGGATATGCTTCCGAACCCGAATTTCTCCCATCTGTACCAGAAGGTCTTGTAGCTCATACCAAGCAGACGGGCTGCCCTTGCAGCAACATTATTTGCCTTCTCCATAGCCTTCTTTAGTAACAATTTTTCGAGTTCCTCAAAGTTGATTCCTTCGTCAGGGATCTCCAGGTCAAGGATACTGCCTGTAGTGGAAGGGATCTTCAGTTCAGTCTTAATATCATCCATCCTGATTATGTCAGAATCACACATCAGTAAAGCCCTTTCAATAACCGATTCGAGTTGTCTTATGTTCCCTGGCCATGAATATTCCATGAGTGCCTTCATTGCAGAGGGCTCTACACCCTTTATTCTCTTCCCAAACTCTATGTTATACTTCTCAATAAAGTGTTTTACCAGGTCAGGTATGTCCTCTGATCTCTGTCTCAATGGAGGCAGCTCTATTGTTACTACCCTCAATCTATAATAGAGGTCCTCTCTGAACCTCCCTTCCTTCATCTCTTTTTCAAGGTCTTTGTTGGTTGCCGCAATTATTCTGACATCCACCTTAATGGCATCCCTTCCCCCGAGTCTCCTTATCTCCTTTTCTTGTAGGACCCTCAGTATCTTTGATTGGGTCAGGGTTGGTAAGTCTCCGATCTCGTCCAGGAAGAGGGTGCCTCCATTAGTCGCCTCAATAAGGCCCTTTTTTCTTGCAGTTGCTCCTGTAAAGGCGCCAGGTTCATAGCCGAAGAGTTCGCTCTCTATAAGGTTTTCTGGAAGGGCAGCACAGTTTAGAGCTGTAAAGGGTCTTGTTGCCCTTGGGCTATTGTAATGGATTGCCCGTGCCACCAATTCCTTCCCGGTTCCGCTCTCTCCGAGTATAAGAACAGTGACTGGGGTCGTAGAGACCCTTTTTATCATGGTTATAACATCTTCCATTGCTTTTGAATGCCCTACAATACTTTCGATATTGAATCTATCATAAAGGGCTTGCTGAAGTTCCTTTGTTCTTTTAAGTAGTTCTATCTTCTCGAGGGCCTTTTTTATAGTTAATAGAACTACATCCTTATCAAGGGGTTTTGTGAGAAAGTCGAAGGCGCCTCTCTTCATGGCCTCTACTGCCAGTGAGATGGTGCCAAAGGCTGTCATCATGATAACGGCTGGTGCATCTTTATGAGACCTTATCTGCTCAAGAAGGGCAAGTCCATCCATCCCCTCCATCTTTACATCAGTAAGGACCACCTCAGGGTTAAAGGTAGCTATAAGCCTGACCGCTTCTTCCCCTGAAGAAGCCGTATATGTCTCATATCCCTCAGCTATAAGTATAGTTTTCAGGATATCCCTTTGAAGGGGTTCATCATCTACCACGAGTATTACTGCCATTGCTTTTTATCCAGTATATATTTATGTTGATAATGGAGCCATGTTCATATCATTTAAAGGCAGCTTAATAACTACCTTACTACCTTTGCCTTCTGTGCTATAAAATTCTATTGTACCGCCGTGGTCCTCTATGATCCTCTTTGTAATGGCAAGTCCCAGACCGAGACCTGTTGGCTTTGTTGAAAAGAAGGGATCAAAGACCCTGGATATGTTTTCCCCTGGCACTCCCTTTCCAGTATCACTAATAGCGATTGCAAACCTGTTATTTTCTTTCTCTGTCTCTAATGTGAGGGTTCCTCCATCGGGCATGGCCTGAAAGGCATTTATTATTACATTGAACAGGCATGTCTTGATCAATTCAGAATCCACAAATATCTCCGGTAGAAACTTTAGATTTTTTTCTATAACTATACCTTCGGATGATGCCTTTGCATTAATTATCTCTATCACCTCTTTGAAGAGGATTTCTGCATCTATAGACTGT
>JBBIPQ010000059.1:0-10846 GCA_037442785.1 Nitrospirota bacterium | reverse complement strand
ACTCTAAAGCCTATAACTGGAAATCCACCGTAATCATAGGGAGGGAAAGCAGGGGTTGGTCCATAATACTCAAGGAGATTGGTCTCAGTTTCAGAATACTTAATTCCTATTAATCTTAGAGACATTGTTTTTGACCAGAATTTAACCGGAGCAGATGGAGGTCCTTCAAAAGCACAGCTACAAAGTTTTTGTCCAGAAGCGCCAGGAATTACTGTTTTCTTGGTAAATTTAACCCGCACACCAACAGAGAATTTTTGTCCCTGTTGAGGTTCCTTACGAAAAAGGATGTCCTGAACCTCCGCACACCAGTAAGTTTTTCCTAAAGCTTGAGGTTTTATCTGAGCAGGAATTTGAGGCCTCATCTGGGCAAATGAAAGAACAGGAAAAACAAAAAAAACCATTAAAAACGATACCAAGAATGTTGATAGCCTATGATACATTTTTTATCCTTCCTTCGGTTGTTTAAGATATTGTCCCTTTCTTTAGTTGAAGTAGGAAGGACTCTCTACCACATATTTTAAGCAGCAATCTCCTTTCTGTCAATGTTTTTTGCTGCAAGGTAGAAATTAGTTTTGGTATCTCTCTATATCCTTTTACTCTCTTGAACTTCTTCTCTGCTCTTAAGATCGCTGCTACTGCTCAACGCTCTACCCCAGAAAATCGAGGATTTTCTGGGGACCCAGAGATAATCCCTTTTCGGGTCAAGCCCTCGCCTCTCTATATCATCTAAAAGATTATTACACACTACGGCATTCTCTGTTGCGCCCTGTCATAGCTGGGGCGATCTCCTTTAGGTTTTTTGTTTTTGGTTAAAACATTTTAATCGAGGTCGCTTCCTACTTCGAGTATTTTGTGGACAACGTCTCTTTTTTGATATACATATGCTCTCCTTTTAAAACATCTGTTTTTACGTGAGTTTCCAGAGACTCACCTTAACTATCAGACTCCCCTAAAAAAACCTGCAATCTCTGAATCCTCCATAATCGAGGCTTTTTAAGATTTTTCAAATATAAACCATTAAGAAATTGTTTTTTTTATTGAAAAATTGAAAAATTTTACAGGATCCTTTTATGCATTCAGATTTAAAACTCTCCCTCGTACCCTGTACTCAATGAAAGGGCTATCATGAGTGATGTATAATAAAAATATGATTTATTATCTCTCTGAAGAGGCTGTTCTTAAGTGGCTTGAAAGCCCTTTTCTTTACAATATAAAAAAGGATGAACTTTATGAGCTTGATGAAGAGGCATTTGATTTCCTGAAGGACTGTATAAATGGAAGAGACTCTGATGACACCTCTCTTGTTAGATACTGTATTGATGAGGGAATCCTTTCCGAGTTTCCGAGAAAAACCAAACATCCTCCTGTCCTTAAGCCCACTGTTCCATCCCTTAGATACCTGGAACTACAAATCACCAACAGATGCAATCTCCTTTGTAAGCACTGCTATATTGAAGATAAGGATTATGTAGAGTTATCCATCAATGATATAGTGGCTGTTCTTAAAGAGTTTGAGGAGATGCAAGGCCTCAGGGTCATGATAACTGGTGGTGAACCCCTCCTTCATTCTGGATTTGAAGAATTAAACCGGATCCTCCCGCTCTTTTCCATAAGAAAGGTCTTGCTAACTAACGGCTTACTCATCGACAGAAAATTAATCGAAAAGCTCAATTTTGAGGAGATACAGATAAGCATTGACGGTCTTGAGATAGCCCATGATGCAATAAGGGGCAAGGGAACATTTAAAAGGGCAATGGATTCGATAAGACTATTAAAAGAATATGGTATAGATGTCTCTGTGGCAACGGTTTTGCATCGAAAAAATCTTAAAGACCTCGAGAGACTTGGTGATTTACTTTCTGAAATGGATATCAAGACATGGACTGTAGACATTCCCTGTATAGTGGGTAGATTAAGCTCTTATGAGGATCTTGCCTTATCACCCGATGAAGGTGGCAAGTACCTGAGATATGGATTCGGTGATGATCTTCATTCCTCATCTCCTGGATTCGGATGTGGTGTTCATCTAATGGCAGTCACAGCAAGGGGAGAAATAGCCAGATGCACCTTTTACAGTAACAGAAATGTAGGGACTATCAAGGAGGGTCTCCGTAATTGCTGGGAGAAGATCAGGCCTGTGAGAATAGAGGAACTGGAATGCGATTGTGATTTTTTAGAGGTCTGTAGGGGTGGTTGCAGATACAGGGCAGAATTGCTCACCGGGAATCCCTTTGGAAAGGACCTTTACCGGTGCAGTTTCTATAACTATATAGAAAAGAGTAAATAACCCTTGAAATATATCCAGTTATTCGTCAATTTTCAATGTAACAGATCTTGCGATTTCTGCTTCAACCGGGGCATAAGTGACAAAAACATTATATCTCCAAAGAATTTTAAATCGATAGCGTCCATAATGAGCGCTCATAATGTAAACGAACTGGATATACTCGGTGGAGAACCTTTGCTACACGAAGACATACTTGAAATACTTGAGATTGCTAGGAATTATTTTAAAAGTATCTATCTGAGTACAAATGGCACCTTCCTGAATAAAATAAAAAAAATCCGGAGAGTATTCCCTGATATAACGATCGGGATATCCCTTAATTCCCATATTGATGAAAAACTTAAAGGATATATAATCAAAGAAAGGCCTCTGTTGAAATCCCTGTTCGATCATAAAAATCCCATGCCTGATAAATATGCCGAGTTCATAAAGAACGGACTCCCTTATTATATGATCTACCGGGACATCCTAACAGAGACTGATATCCAGCAAACCGTCCCATTTTATAAATTTTTAAAAGAGGTTGAGAGACTGAATAGATCTTATCCAAATTTGAGACCAGTTTACTGCGAGGGCTTCATTTCTAAAAATAAAAGTTGGCGATGTCCGGCTGGTTCAACAAAACTGTCAATAAAGCCTGACGGTTCTGTTTATCCCTGTTATCTCTTCTTTAACTTTCCTGAGTTCAGACTTGGAAACATCCTCGATTCTGGATTTGATAGAATAATCAAAAACCCGATCCTTGAGTTTTTCAAAACCTTCAGAGGAAACAGATGCGACAACACTTACTGCAATCTCATAGAGATCTGTCAGGGTGGGTGTCCAGCTCAGAGTTACCTGATATACGGAGATTTAAGTAAACCTGACCCGAGATGCAATCAGAGATTATAGAGATAGACGGAAGCTTTGGGGAGGGAGGCGGTCAGATCCTCAGGACTGCCTTAAGCCTTTCATGTTTGACAGGAAGACCTTTCAGGATCTGCAATATAAGAAAAGGTCGTAAGAAACCAGGCCTGATGCCCCAACATTTAGCCTCTGTAAAGGCTGCTTCAGAGCTTTCCCAGGCTGAGGTTAGAGGGGCAGAGGTTGGCTCAATGGAACTATTCTTTAGACCAGCAGAGATTAGAGGGGGACATTATCGGTTTGACATAGGTACTGCTGGTTCAGCCTGTCTCGTCCTCCAGACAATGCTGCCTTCCCTCATATTCTCGGGCACGAATTCTACTGTAACTATTATGGGTGGAACCCATGTGCCTTTCAGCCCTTCCTTTAACTATGTATCAGAGGTCTTTCTCCCAGCTATAGCAAAGATGGGCATTGATGTAAGGCTTGAAATAGAAAACTACGGCTTTTATCCATCTGGAGGGGGGCTTATAAGGGTTGAGGTTTCTCCGGTAAGAAAGATTATTCCTCTCAGGGTTGATAACAGGGGCAAGATTATAGAGATAAGAGGATATTCCTGTGTTGCCAACCTTCCCATGAGCATTGCTGAGAGACAGAGGGATGCCTTTATGAAAAGGATAGCACCTTATGGTCTCCCTCTCAATATTGAATTGCTCAGCGTGCCTTCGCCAGGACAGGGGACATTTATCTTTGTAAAGGTCATCTCAGAGGACGCAATAGCCGGTTTTACATCTCTTGGTGCAAGGGGCAAGAGGGCCGAGACTGTCGGGATAGAGGCAGCAGATGAGGTTATCCGTTACCTTCAGACAGATTCAGCCTTTGACCCCCATCTACCGGATCAGATTGCCCTCTATCTTGCCATCTGTAAAGAGGGATCTATCATAACTACCTCTTCCATTACAGAGCATCTCGTGACCAATCTTTGGGTTATAGGTAAATTTATAGAATTTGAATACTCGATTATCGGAGATAAAGGAAGACCCGGGATGATCAGGGTTAACAATAACTCCATATCACTGCTGTCCAAAATAAAGTGAGGGAGTTATTTAAATGGGCATAATACCTCGAAAACACAAAAGAAAGAGGGGTCTCATGCCCATTTAACATATAAAAATCAAAACACCTTTATCGTTTTATAAATACCTATCACCAGTTCTTCCATCCTCTCATAATCAAGGGTAGATGATAGATCTCCTGGACTGTGATAATTGGGATTCCTGTAAAATGCGGTATCGGTTATCATAAAGGCTGGATAACCAAACCTCCAGAAACTCCTATGGTCAGAGAAGTCAACACCAGGGATCACTGAAGGTGCATTCAGGGATTCCACCGGGAAGTCTGATACAGACCTGAATATACTGAGAAATCTCCTTGTGAAGGATCTCGAGGCAATGTTTCCAACAAAGGCTATAAAGTCTCCTCTATCAGGGTAGAAGAATCTAAAAAAAGAAAGCGGATAGAGTTGAGACCCTTTCTGATCAGAATAATAACCAAGCATCTCCAGCGATACCATACCCTCAATGATTACCCCTTTATGTCGGAGATCCTTAGCAAAGACAAAACTACCCATCCTCGATGTCATGAATACAGGAGGCTCCTCAAGGCTAAATGCAACAAAGATTATATCCCTATGGGGCATTGAAAGGATAGACAGCCTTGCGAGCTCAAGTAGAACAGCCACACCACTGGCATTATCATCTGCTCCTGGCGTTCCATAAACTGTATCATAATGTGCACCAATAACAAGGGGTCTCCTGTCAGGGTCTTCACCATTAATCTCGCATATTACATTAAAGTATCTGTTTCCCCTGAAATCAAAGGCCTGTCTTTTCACATCAAATCCCATTGAGGCGAGCCTTTCTTCTATATATGAGGCTGCCCTGTTAAGCCTTTCAATATCAAGGAAACTCCTCTGACCAATATCATCAGAGAGGTATCTGACGGTATCCGAGAGGTTTGATCTTATTGATCCTTTCATCATAAAGATTTTACAATATTCTTTCAGAATGTTTTAAAATAATGATAAAAAGGAGAGTAAGGAATGGCTTTTCAATACGTCCGTCAGATGCCTTCAGTAAAGGAGATACTACAGACCATGCCCCTTTCTGTCAATATAAAGAAGCTGAAACAGAAAAGGGATGAAGAAATCAAGGCTGTCTTTGAAAGGAGAAGCGATAAGTTTTTAATGATAATAGGTCCTTGTTCTGCTGACAATGAAGATGCTGTGTGCGACTATGTATCAAGGCTTGCAAGGGTTCAGGAGGATGTTAAGGATAAGATAATCATAATCCCCCGTATATACACTAATAAGCCCCGTACCACTGGAGAAGGTTACAAGGGCATGGCCCATCAGCCAAAACCGACTGAAGAACCCAATATGGTAAAGGGATTAAAGGCTATAAGAAAGATGCATATAAGGGCCCTTGAGGAATCCCATCTCCCCGCAGCTGATGAGATGTTGTATCCTGGAAATTACCCTTATCTTGCAGACCTTCTCAGCTATGTTGCGGTAGGTGCAAGGTCTGTAGAAAATCAATTACACAGGCTCACTGTCAGCGGCCTTGAGATACCCTGCGGCATGAAGAATCCCACAAGCGGCGATATAGAGATCATGTTGAACTCTGTCCAGGCAGCCCAGATCCCCCATATTTTTGTCTATAATGGTTGGGAGGTCAAGACAAATGGGAATCCCCTTGCCCATTCTATCTTAAGAGGCGGGGTTGATAGATATGGAACTAACATGCCCAATTACCATTATGAGGACCTTATAAGGGTAGCAGAGGCCTATAAGAAAAGGAATCTTTTAAACCCTGCTGTCATCGTAGATACAAACCATGCAAATTCCAATAAGAGATTTCATGAGCAACCAAGGATAGCAAAGGAAGTGATGAGATCAAGGGAACTTTCCAGGACATTAAAGAATCTCATTGTTGGTCTCATGGTTGAAAGTTATATCGTTGAGGGATCCCAGAAGATAGGGGAGAATGTATATGGTAAATCCATTACGGATCCCTGTCTGGGCTGGGAGGATTCGGAACGGTTAATCAGGGATATTGCTGAACTTGCATAATCAGGTTGTAAGATCGATTGCCTTTATGGTAATCTTTCCATACCCTTTTTCAGGAAAGGAAACCCTATGATAAAAAACGATCGATGGATAAGAGAGATGGCTTCAAAGGGGATGATTGAGCCCTTCAGCGAGAATCAGGTAAGGGAGGGGGTAATATCCTTTGGAGTGAGTTCCTATGGTTATGACATGAGGATTGCCGATGAGTTCAAGATATTCACAAATATAAACAATACAATCGTTGATCCAAAGAACTTTGACCCAAGGAGTTTCGTTGATTTTAAGGGAGATGTCTGCATAATCCCGCCAAATTCATTTGCCCTGGGACATTCAGTGGAGTACTTCAGGATCCCGAGGGATGTCCTTGTTATATGCCTTGGAAAATCGACCTATGCAAGGTGCGGAATCGTTGTGAATGTAACCCCCCTTGAACCAGAATGGGAAGGCCATGTAACAATAGAGATATCCAATACAACGCCACTTCCTGCAAAGATCTATGCGAATGAAGGGATAGCTCAGCTTTTATTCCTTGGGGGAGAGGAAGTATGCCAGGTATCCTATGCAGATAAGGCCGGAAAATATCAGGCCCAGAGGGGTATAACCCTTCCGAGGATGTAAATGCCTGTCAGGGAAAAGATCATACTTGCCCTTGACTTCTCAGATCCTGATCATGCCCTGAGGATCGTTGATGATTTTTCAGAACATGTGAATATATTTAAGGTCGGTCTTGAACTGTTTCTCTCAGGAGGTCCTGATATAGTAAGGGAGATAAATAAAAGGGGGAAAAGGGTCTTCCTGGACCTCAAGTTCCATGATATCCCTAATACAGTAATTAAGGCAGCCTTACAGGCCACGAGGCTCGGAGTTTACATGTTTAATGTTCACACATCAGGTGGGTTTGAGATGATGAAGAGGTGTAAGGATGCAGTGGTCGACCTATCCTTAAAGGAAAACCTCGAAAGGCCAAAGATCTTTGGGGTTACCCTGTTGACAAGTCTCACAAACAACATGGTAAAGAATGAACTCTGCATACATCACAGTCTCAGAACCCATGTAAAGCACCTCAGCAAACTCGCTAAGGATTCAGGCCTTGATGGTGTTGTTGCCTCTGCTCAGGAGGTAAGGATGATAAGGGAACACTTTGGAAAGGGATTCCTTATAATAGCCCCTGGCATCAGGGCATCCTGGAGCCCCCCGGATGATCAGAGGAGGACTATGACACCAAGGGAAGCAATAAGGGAAGGGGCTGATTATATTGTCCTTGGAAGGGCTGTCCTTGGCCATCCTGAACCCCTGAAGGCCCTTGAGTTGATAACAACAGAGATCCTCACAGCCTGAGGTTTAAGGTGCTCTACTACAGGACACTACCGCTTAAGAGAGAGATCATCGAATACATAGACAGGGGTCTTTACCGTCCCATATACAGGGAGATACCCTATAATTCACCAAAAGAGGTATATCCATTATTCGCCGAGAAAGGGTCCTTTGTATTTGAGAGTGTATGGGGTCCTGAAAAGATAGCCAGATACTCCTTCATAGGCTTTGAACCCGCCATGAGGATAAGGATAAAGAATGGTATCAACGAGATAGAATCGGATGGAAAGGTTTCTCTTTTACAATGTCGACCATTGAGAAGATTAAAGGAAATACTGAACAGTTATAGACAGGTTCCTGTAAAATCCCTCCCACCCTTTCAGGGTGGCCTCGCTGGACTGCTGAGTTATGATTTTGTACATTATTTAGAGAGGCTGCCAAGGACTACCATAGACGACTTGCATATCCCTGATGCAGATCTGTTTCTTATAGATAGACTCATAGCCTTTGATCATCTCAATAAGAAGGCCTGGGCAATCATCTGTCCAGGACTGAGGGGAAACCCCATTGACCCTTCCGAGATTTACGATGAGGCAGAATACCATCTTGACAGGATATACAGGGTCACCACTGAATATAATGGAGTTCCATTGAATCCGATCCCAAAGGGTAATTCCCGAATCGAGATCGTCCATGAGATGACAAAAGGGGATTACATGGACATGGTGAGGAGGGCAAAGGAGTATATAGCAGCCGGAGACATCTTTCAGGCAAATCTATCCCAGAGGGTCTCAGCCTCCATTCATGACACACGGCCATGGGACATTTACAGGGTATTAAGTTTCATCAATCCCTCTCCCTTTGCCGGTTACATAGATTTCGGTGATTATTACATAGTCAGTTCTTCTCCTGAAAGGCTTGTCAGGGTAAAGGATGGGATAATAGAGACGAGGCCCATAGCTGGAACAAGGCCGAGGGGCCGTAATCAAAGAGAAGATGAGGAGATGAGGGATGAGTTGCTTCTGAATGAGAAGGAAAGGGCAGAGCATATAATGCTGATTGATCTTGAAAGGAATGACCTTGGAAAGGTCTCTGAGTACGGGACTGTTGAGGTGGATGAGCTCATGATAACAGAGGATTATTCCCATGTAATCCATATTGTATCTAACATCAGGGGCTGCCTTGCCAGTGGGAAAAGCACAACCGATGTCATCAGGGCAGTCTTTCCAGGGGGCACTATTACAGGCGTTCCAAAGGTCAGGTGCATGGAGATCATAGATGAGCTTGAACCTTTCCAGAGAGGTCCCTATACGGGTTCAATGGGTTATATAGGATTTTCAGGTAATATGGATCTGAATATCATAATCAGGACATTTGTTATTAAGAATGGCATGGCCTATGTCCAGGCCGGGGCTGGAATAGTTGCAGATTCTGATCCAGAAAGGGAGTATTACGAGACCCTTAAAAAGGCAGAGGCCCTTATAAGGACCCTGGAGATGGTAGGGAAAAAATAAAGAGGAGGCTTTATGGTTATCGGAAGACCCATGTTTACGGTTGAACAGATCCAGCAAAAGGTTAAGGAACTGGCAGAGGCAATATCCCGTGATTATGAAGGGAGAGACCTCGTGGCTATAGGGATACTTAGAGGGGCCTTTATTTTCTTTGCTGATCTCGTGAGGGCAATAAGGATACCCCTCACAATAGATTTTATTGTTGCCTCAAGTTATGTAAAGACAACAACAACCGGAGAGGTTAAGGTATACTATGATGTCAGGGAGGATGTCACTGACAGGGATGTCCTTCTTGTTGAGGATATAGTGGATACAGGCATCACCCTGAATCATGTCAGGGAGAGATTGCTCCTTAAAAGGCCAAGGAGCCTTAAGATATGTGCACTCCTTGACAAAAAGGAGAGGAGGCTTGTGGAGGTCCCCCTCGATTATGTGGGTTTTGAGATACCCAATGAATATGTGGTTGGCTATGGCCTTGACTATGACAACAAATACAGGAATCTACCCTATATAGCCATCTTCAAGAAAACCATTTAGGAGGTGCTATGTACGAGCTAATGATAGAAACATCCTTTTCAGCAGCCCATCAATTGAGGGGATATATGGGTAAGTGCGAGCAGATGCATGGCCACAACTGGAAGGTTCAGGTACACGTCACAGCAGATATATTGAATGAGATAGACATCGCCATGGATTTCCATGATTTGAGGAAAATTACAAATGAGATTATATCCCCCCTTGACCATACCTTTCTGAACGAGATATTCCCCTTTACAGAAAAGAACCCATCCTCTGAGAATATTGCAAAATGGATATATGACTGCCTCAAAAAAAGGATCAATAACGAAAATATCGAGGTTTCCGCAGTAACAGTATGGGAATCTGATTATGCATCCGCCACATACTATGAAGATTAACAGGGATTTAGGCATAAGGCTGATTGAAGAGGCGGTCAAAAGGGGGGCTGACCATGCTGAGGCATACATAAGAAAGGGCAATAGACTCTCTATTGAGGTTAAGGGTCAGAAGGTCGAGGCCATTGAATCATCAATAGACTCAGGCTTTTCTCTGAGGATTATAAGGGATGGAAGGCTCGGCTTTTCCTTTTCCACTGACCCTAATGGAGTTAATGAAGTTGTTGAAAGGGCAATAGAGGCCTCAAGATGGACAGAGAAGGACGAATTCCTCTCATTGCCTGAAGGAACTGACCCCATTCAGTTGAACATATATGACCCTTCAATCGTTAATATTACAGAAAACGATGCAGTAGAAAAGGCCCTTCAGGTTGAAAGGGCTGCCCTTGAAGAGGACATTAGAATAAAAAAGATAAGAAAGGCCTCTGCAACCTTCTCAGACAAGGAGGTTTATATATTCAATTCCCTTGGCCTATCAAAGGAATACAGGGCAACGGCCTGCACTGCCCAGATCATGGTGGTTGCTGAGGAGGCTGGAGAAGGACAGATTGGGTGGGACTTTTATGGAAGCAGATTCCTGAGGTCTGTCCCCTTTGACGAGGTTGGGAGGAACGCCGCAAGGAGGGCATTGAATCTCCTTGGTGCCAGAAAGATCAACCCTGAGAAGGTTAAGGTGATTCTTGACAGTTCTGTATCAGCAGAGTTCCTTGGTCTCTTCTCAACCCTTATCTCATCAGAGAATGTCCAGAAAGGGAAATCCCTGCTTGCCAGCAGACTGTGGCAAAGGGTGATAAGCCCCTTAATAGACATAATAGATGATGCAACCCTGGAGGATTACCTTGGCAGCCGT
>JBBIPQ010000058.1:0-10950 GCA_037442785.1 Nitrospirota bacterium | reverse complement strand
GTAATGTCTGCTTTAACATAACCGATTCTGATATATGCGAGATCTGCAGTGATGAGAGAAGAGACAAAAGAAGGATTTGTGTTGTTGAGGAACCGAGCAATATCCTGGTGATCGAAAGGGCGAGGTCCTTTGACGGTCTTTATCATGTATTAATGGGTTCCATCTCTCCCCTTGATGGGATGACCCCTGAAAAGCTGAGGATAGAAGAGCTATGTAACAGAGTAAAGGCAAACAATGTTGACGAGGTTATAATAGCAACAAACCCGAACACAAAGGGTGAGATGACTGCTCAGTATATAAGAAACCGTCTTAAGGAATACCCAGTCAGAGTGACAAGGATAGCCTATGGTCTTCCAATGGGAAGCGATATAGAATTCGCTGATGAGGTCACCCTCAGTAAGGCCATCGAAGGAAGAAGAGAGATTTAGGCTTCAATGAGATTAGCCATCATTGGACTGTCAAATTCTGGTAGGACGACCCTTTTTAATGCCCTGACTGGTCAGGATATTGAGACAACGATTTATCCAACTATTGATGGTGAGCCTAATTATGGGATCGTGAAGGTACCTGATCATAGGGTCAACCGTCTCTCTGAGATCTACAAGCCCAAAAAGACCACCTATGCCACGGTCGAATATATTGACTACATAGGCCTGACAAAGGGGGATGTAGCACAGAACAGAAAGGTCTTTGACCTGATAAAGGATGTTGATGCCGTTGTCCATGTCATTAGGGCCTTTGAAGATGATTCAGTCATCCATCCCTTAGGAAGCATAGATCCCATGAGGGACCTCGAGACCATTGAGATGGAACTCCTCTTTGGAGACCTTGAACTGGTTGAAAAGAGACTTATGAGGATGGAGGAAGGGACAAAAAAGGGGAAAAAACCGGATGAGATCGAAAAGAGGCTCCTCCTTAAGTGTAAGGATTACCTCGAAAAGGAGATCCCCCTGAGGAATGTATACTTTAGTGAAGAGGAGTTAAGGGCAATGAGACATCTCCAGTTTGTATCAACAAAGCCCGAGGTCATAGTATTCAACATAGGAGAGGGTGACCTGAATACCGACAGGGAAAAGACCCTCGTAAAAAAGGCTCAGGCCTTCATGGATGCTCGACTGAAAGGTGAGTCAAAAAGACCTGCTGGATCCTCTGGCATGATACCGCACTCAATACTCTCTCTCTGCGGAAAGATAGAGATGGAGATAGCCCAACTAAGCGAAGAGGATAGGGAGGCTTTTTTAAAAGACCTGGGGATCCAGGAGCCTGCCCTGAACAGACTGATCCATGTTAGTTATGATCTGCTCGGTCTCATCTCCTTTCTTACAGTTGGTGAGGATGAGGTACGGGCATGGACAATAAAAAAGGGTACAACAGCACAAAAGGCAGCGGGCAAGATACACTCTGACATTGAAAAGGGTTTCATCAGGGCAGAGGTGATCGGCTATGAAGATTTTATAAACTGTGGCAGTATGGCCGTTGCAAGGGAGAAAGGACTGCTGAGGCTTGAAGGAAAGACCTACGAGGTCAGGGATGGGGATATAATCAACTTCAGGTTCAATGTATGAGATGGAAAAGGTTTACCTGAAAAGGAGTAGCCGTATCCTTTCCGGTCACCTATGGGTCTTCTCCAATGAGATTGAGGGAAGCCCAAAGAGATTTGAGCAAGGAACAATCATTGAGGTCCATGACAGAGCCAGGCATTTCCTCGGCTTAGGATATATAAACCCGCATTCTCTTATATCGATTAGACTCCTTACAGATCAGTTCGAGAAGATCGACAGGGACTTCTTCAGAAAAAGGATAAAGAATGCCCTCGAATACAGAAGGAGACTCTTCCCTGATGCAGATTCCTTCAGGGTCGTGTACAGCGAAGGAGATATGCTTCCTGGACTGATAGTGGATAAATACAGGGATGTCCTGGCAATCCAAACCCTGACAGCCGGTATGGATAGATTAAAGGATACCATAATAGAGGTGCTTGAGGAGATATTCCATCCAACCAGCATGGTCCTGAGGAATGACAGCCCTTTCAGAGAGCTTGAGGGATTATCACTCGAAAAGGGATTGATTAAGGGTGATACAGCAGAGGTTGTGATTAAGGAAGGCGGACTCTCTTTTATCGTGGATACCCTCTCAGGACAGAAGACAGGCTTTTTCCTTGATCAGAGAGAAAACAGACTTACCTTCACTAAACTCACCGGTAAGGGGAGAGGACTCGACCTCTTCTGTTATTCAGGGGCATGGGCTGTTCACATGGCATCCTCAGGTGCTCAGGTAACAGGTATTGACCAGTCTGATCAAGCCATTGAATTAGCCAAAAGAAATGCCGAGATAAATAACCTCACTGACAGGTGCAGATTCATAAAGGCAGATGTATTTGATTTCATCAACGAAGAGATAAACAGGGGCAACAGTTATGACTATATCGTTCTTGACCCGCCTGCCTTTGTAAAGAGCAAGGAGAAGATAAGAGAGGCCATAAGGGCTTACAGAAAGATCAACGCCAGTGCCATGAGACTCCTGAATAAGGGGGGACTACTTGCCACATCCTCATGCTCACATCATATATCAAGGGAGGTCTTCCTGGATATCCTGAGGTCTGCGGCAAAGGATGCTCGCAGAAGGTTCAGATTGATCGAGGTGAGGTCACAGGCAAGGGATCATCCTGTGCTCCTTTCAATGCCTGAGACAGAATACCTGAAGTGCGCCATATTAGAGGTTTCAGATTGATCCAGGGCAATTCTGACCATGGGCAAACAAATCGCCCTTCTCCTCAGACGCGATCTTCTGGTAAACCCAGCCGCTGTTTATTTCAGAGAATTCTGTTATAATTAAACATGAAGGGTGCTTTCAAATCCTTTGTTTTTTTAATCATATTGATTCTCTTTCCGATCAGTTCTGGAGCTGGAGGGATCAGGGATTCTTCTCCGTCCTGGCATGCCTATTATGAATTCATCCTTGGTTATGAGGAAGAGCTATCCGGCAATTGGGAAGAGGCGATCAAACATTATAATGAGGTCCTGAGAATTGATCCTGATTCTACCTATGTGAAAACCCAGATCAGTTATATATATCTCAGGATCGGTAAGTTAGACAAGGCCATCAAGTTACTGGAAGAGACTGTAAAAACGAATCCTGAATACATCCCAGCCCTGATGCTCCTTGGCCAGATCTATAGCAGTCAGAAGAAGGTAGACGAGGCAATCGAGATATATGAGAAGGTTATAAAGATTGACCCATCCCAGAAGGATGTTTACCTGCTCCTTGGTGTTGCCTATGCAACTCAGGATAAAAATGATGAGGCCATAAAGGCCTTCGAATCCCTTCTCAAGATAAGCCCTGACAATGTTATGGCCTATTATTATCTTGGATCGATATATGTAGACATGAAGGAGTATGACAAGGCCATAGATTATTTCAAGAAGGTCATTGATCTGAAGCCCAATTTTGAGGCTGCCTATTTCAACCTCGGCTTGATCTACGAGATTAAGGAGGATCTTCCCTCAGCAGAGAATTTTTATAAGAAGGCCATTGAGTTGAACCCTCACAATCTGAGGGCAAAGGAGAGGCTTAGCCAGATCTACCTGAATAAAAGGGATGTGGACAAGGCCATAGAGGAATTGAAAGGGATACTGAAACAGACCCCTGCCAATGTGGATCTGCATCTGAGACTCGGGCTCATTTATATCGAAGAAAAAAACTATGAAAAGGCAGTGGAAGAACTCAGGATAGTCCTTGAGGCAAGACCCACAGATACACAGGCAAGGTATTATCTTGGTCTGGTGCTTGAGGAGATGGAAAGATATGAAGAGGCTGAAGGGGAATTCAGAAAGATTACCCTGGCTGAGCCAAAGAATATAAACGCCTTCCTTCATCTTGGTTTTATTTACACAAAGCTAAAGAGATTCGATGATGCAGTCAGGGTCTATGAGGAGGTCCTCACCTTTGAGAAGGGAAAACCAGAGATCTATAATCATCTTGCCCATACCCTGATCGAGAAGAAGGATTATAAGAAGGCAGAGGATGCGATCAGGGAAGGACTCAGGCTTTTCAATGACAACGCAGATCTCAATTTTAATCTTGCCATTGTCATGGAAAAAACTAACAGATTCGATGAAATGGTCTCATACCTCAAAAGGGTCATAGAGATAGACCCAAAACATGCGGATGCCCTCAACTATCTGGGATACAGTTATGCTGATAAGGGGATCAATCTTGAGGAGGCTTACAACCTCATTAAAAAGGCATTGGAAATAAAGCCTGACAGCGGATATATAATCGATAGTATGGGATGGGTATATTTCAGGATGGGCAATCTTGATGAGGCCCTTAAATATCTCAAGAATGCCCTTGAGACCGTAAAGGATGACCCTGTACTCTATGAACATCTTGGAGATGTATATGAGGCAATGGGCAAATATAAAGAAGCTATAGATGCCTGGAATGAATCCCTTAAATTCCACGAAAAGGAAGAGGGTCTGAAGGACAGGGTCGAAAAGAAGATTCAAAGATTGAGATCTAATATTCAGAATTGATACCTTATGCCCTCCGATAACTCCTCATTTGTCTTGAAGGCTCCGGCAAAGATTAACTGGTTCCTCATCGTGAATGGTTTGAGAGGAGACGGCTATCACGAGATAATAAGCCTGATGCAGACAGTCTCTCTATATGATGAGATAAGGTTTGAGGAATCCGAAGATATTGAGATTATTACTGATACAGATATACCATTGAAGGATAATCTCATCTATAAGACAGTAGATTTATTAAAAAGATCATTCGGGCATATCAAATCTCAGGGTGTCAGGATAACCCTGAAAAAGGATATTCCCATCGCAGCCGGCCTCGGTGGTGGAAGCAGTGACGCAGCCACAACAATAATGGGACTCAACAGATTATGGGGACTGAATCTATCCCCTGAGGATATGATGAATACAGGGGCCTCAATAGGTTCTGATGTGCCTTTTTTCCTTGGTTCGCCTGCAGCGATAGTGAAGGGAAGGGGCGAGGATGTCAATCCTGTAAAGCTCAGGCATTCCTATCCATTGTTGCTGGTTAAACCACCAATAAGGGTAAAGACAGCATGGGCATATTCTGAATTTGATAAGATATCAAGGGGCAGAAAAGAGGGCCATGATCCGGACTATCCATCATTATTCGTAAAACTCCTTAACGACAGGGCTGGATCAGACCTGCACGATTACGCAAGAAATGATCTTGAGGGTATAGTTATCAAGAGGTTCCCTGAAATCGGTGAGATAAAGGAGATGCTAAAAAAACTCGGAGCATTTTTCACGATCATGAGCGGAAGCGGCCCTACAGTAATAGGGATCTTCGATTCAATAGAAAAGACCAGCCAGGCCATGAAGGCCTTCCCTGAAGATTACTGGTGCAGAATGGCGTTGACCGTTGTCAGGGAACCGTGAACCGTTGTCCGTGTTCGTGGTCCGTTAAGGAATACAAATCACGGTCAGGGAATTTGACTTTTTGGGGATCTATCTGATAGTCTATATAGTTTTAAAAAGGACAAATCCGTTGTCTGTGTTCCCTTGTCTATGAAGGAATCACGGACAACGGGCAACGGATCACTGGTCACGGACATTGGGGCGTCGACAAATGGCAAGTCAGGAGACTTTGGATCTCCCATCTGGAGGTTCGAGTCCTCCCGCCCCAGCCAAGGATACAGTCCACAGTCCATAGACCATGGACAATGGATGATTCAATGGACTATGGACGATTTAGTTAAAGGATAAGTGATATTCAGGAGGATATATGCCTGAAGGTATAAAGATCATAAGTGGTACAGGTCACCGGACCCTCTCAAAAGAGGTTGCTGACAATCTTGGGGGTGTCCTATGCAACACCACGATTGGTACATTCAGTGACGGTGAATTTATGATTCAGATCAATGAGAATGTCAGGGGAACAGACTCATTCATAATACAACCCACATGTCCACCTGTTAATGATAATATTATGGAATTACTTCTAATAATAGATGCCCTTAAAAGGGCTTCAGCCCGAAGGATCACTGCGGTAATCCCATACTACGGATATGCCCGTCAGGACAGGAAGGTTCAGCCAAGGGTCCCCATATCATCCAAACTGGTTGCAGATCTTATAACAGCATCAGGAGCAAACCGGGTCCTGACAGTTGACCTCCATGCTGGACAGATCCAGGGTTTCTTCAACATTCCGGTTGATCATCTCTATGCCTCCCCAGTTTTGCTCGATTATGTCAGGAAAAAGGACTTCAAGGATCTCGTGATAGTATCTCCTGATGCGGGTGGGGTTGAAAGGGCAAGGTCCTTTGCAAGGAAACTTCAATGTTCCCTGGCTATAATTGATAAGAGGAGAGAGATGGCGAATGTCTCACAGGTAATGAATGTGATAGGAGATGTTAGAGACAGGGATGTAATCATCCTTGATGACATGATTGACACTGCCGGGACAACAACCCAGGCAGCCTCTGCTTTAAAGGAACAAGGGGCAAGAAGGGTCTATGCTGCCTCAACCCATGCAGTTCTTTCTGGACCGGCAATCGACCGTATCAATGATTCAGTAATAGAGGAGGTAATAGTCACTAATACAATCCCTCTCGATTCTAAAAAAGAGAGGTGTAAAAAGCTCGTTGTGCTCAGCATAGCACCACTGCTGGCTGAGGCTATAAAGCGGATACATGAGGAATCATCCATAAGTTCACTTTTTGTATAGTAATGAGGGTCCCCCAAAAAATCAAGGATTTTTGGGGGACCCCAGTTAGGAGGAGACATGGAAAGAGTAACACTTTATGCAGAAAAAAGGGATAAAGCTGGCAAGGGTGTAGCAAGGTCTTTAAGAAGGGAGGGTTTTGTACCCTCTGTGCTTTACAGGTCAGGCTATTCTATACCTATAAAGATTAACAGGAAGGAGCTATCAAGGTTCATATCATCCACAGCGGGTGAACAGATCATGGTGAATCTTGAATTTCCTGATGGCGACAAAAGGCTTGCCCTCCTGAAGGATTATCAGGTTGATCCAGTAAAAGGGGAATTGCTTCATTCTGACTTTTTTGAGGTACTCCTCACCGAAAAGGTCAGAGTTACCGTTGCGATCTCAACAACTGGCGAGCCCGTAGGGGTGAAAAGGGATGGGGGAGTACTTCAGTATGGTATAAGGGAGATAGAGATTGAGTGTCTTCCTGATAAGATACCAGGCCACATTACAGTGGATGTATCTGGCCTTGAGATTGGTAAATCCATACATGTCAGCGATCTTTCCCTTGGGGAGGAGATCAAGGTCCTTACCAATCCTGAAGAGGTTATAGCCACAGTAACCTCAGCAGTTGAGGAGGTAGCTGCTCCTGTAACTCCAGAGGTCACTGAGCCTGAGGTCATCAAGAAAGGCAAGAAGGAAGCAGAAGAGACAGGAGAAAAGGCCTAATTGTGGCTAATTGCTGGTCTTGGCAATCCCGGTCCAGATTACGAGAATACAAGACACAATATTGGTTTTATCGTTCTTGAGGAGATAGCCAGAAGATCAGGCCTTAGATTTAAGGGAGATAAAAAGGCTTCCAGTAAGTCGAGAGACTTGCTGGAACATGGTATTGCCCGCATAGCCTGTGGAACGATTCAAGGGGCAGAGGTGATCCTTATTGAGCCGATGACCTTCATGAATCTGAGCGGCATCGCTATAAAAAAGGCCCTTCAACAATTCAATATCGGTCCAGGAAATCTCATTGTTATCCATGACGACATCGATATGGATACAGGAAGGCTCAGGATAAGGAAACGGGGCTCCTCTGGTGGTCACCGGGGTGTTGAATCGATAATATCAGCAATCGGAAGCAAGGAATTCATAAGGGTCAAGATCGGGATAGGGAGAGAAAAAGGGGTTCCTGTAGAGGATTATGTCCTGAGCAAGTTCAGGGAAGAAGAGATTCCCCTAATCAGGGATGCCATTAACAGGGCTGTTGATGCCACCCTCTGCATAATCAGTGAGGGTGTTGACAAGGCTATGAATGAATTTAACAGGCCCTGAATCCATCCTGATCATATCCTCTATATTCATCTCTATCTTCTGTCTCCAGTTTGGATAACCCTCGGTTATACCAGGCATATTCTGCTGATTAAGCCTTCCGAGCATATCATCGAGACTGATAAGAACTATCTTAGAGGGTGTCTTCATAAGGTATCTATAGATGGCAAGACACAATCCCTCTGTCATCTGATCAGGTACCTCAAGATCAACAGAAAGGAGCCCCTCCCTTTTCAATGCCTCAATTATAAGGGACCTGTCCCTTTTCCTCTCTTCAATCTCCCTCTTCCATACCTCATCATCAGGATATTTACCGAGCCTCTTTCTCTCCTCAATATCCCTTCCTATCCAGTAACCATAAAGTGTAGGAAGGTCATGGGTAGTGACAGCGGAAAGGGCATGCTCAGGATAATCAGAAGGAGGAAGGAAATCCGGATCAGGGTATCTCCTCTCAAAGTAAAAAAGCCTGTATGAGAGCATCCTGAATCTACGGAGGCTTTCCCTCACGTTCTCACCTATGGTTCCGAGGTCCTCCGCAACGATAATGGTTTTATTCCTCACACTCTCAAGGGCTATGATCCTTAGGAGGTCCTCATGGGGGTACCTTACATATGCTCCATCCTTGGGGCCCATCCCCTTTGGGATCCAGAAGAGCCTGAAGATGCCAAGGGCGTGGTCTATCCTCAGGGCGCCCGCATACTTCATATTTTTCCGGATGGTCTGAATGAATTGTTCATAGCCACTTTCCCTCAACTTATCAGGTATCATCGGCGGAAAACCCCAGTTTTGACCATCCGGGCTGAAATCATCAGGGGGCGCCCCAACATCCATGTCCAGGGCATAAAGGGATCTATTAGACCAAACATCAGCACTGCCCCTTATGGCCCCTATTGCAAGATCATGATAAATACCGATGGGCATGCCCGCCTCTCTTGCAACCTTACATATTCCACTCTCTTGTCTCTCTACAAGCCATTGAATATACTGATAAAAGAGGATATCCCTTCTACTGTCCTTCATAAATGCCCTGACAGTTTCAGAATCAGGCTCCTGATAATCCTCTGGCCAGTACTGCCAATCAGATGACCCAAACCTCTCTGATAAGGCCATATAGGTTGCAAATAGTTGAAGCCTTCTACCCTCTTCATTAAGATACCCTTTAAAATCCCTGTCAAGCTCAGAGCCTTTTTCATAATCCTCTTTTAAAAACCTCTCAAAGGATTTTTTAAGCATGCCCAGTTTAAGAGACGCCACACCCTCATAATCTATTAATCTGGACCTCCTGAGTCTCCTGACAGTCCCGGTATCCTTTTCAACACCGATCCTGTCCATATCAAGATAGATAAAGTTCTTATAAAGCCTGCTTAATGGAGAATATGGACTTATCCCGAAGGGCATCTTATTTGTGATGGCATGGAGTGGGTTTATGCCGATAAGATGCCCGCCCATGGCAGAAAACCATTTTATCAACGTCTCAAGGTCACCAAAGTCCCCAACACCCATATTTCTCTTTGAGCGAAGACTATAGAGGTTCACGGATAGTCCAAGGTATTTTTTTAGGCCATCTGGTAAATAGGCACTATCCGGTGACAGTATGAGTCTTGAATCTTTCTTTAGGCCATCAAGGTTACTATCATAGTGATGTAAAACTATCTCCACATCATAGTAGCCAGGTGTATAATCATGATTGTCTACAAACTCGGTCCTTATATATCTCTTCCCATCAATTGACAGTTCCTCAATAATATCCTTACAAACAAACCTGAATTCCCTCTTGTCACGGTTGTCTTCACTAATGGAGACGTCCACTGATACCCCTTCTCGACCATCCTCAATGGGTATATATAAAGGGATCCTGAGGGGTTTTTCATTTACTGATAAGACATAAACCGGCTCAATTATGTTTAACCACGGACCAAGTCTTCTCTTCCTTAATTCCCCTTTCAGTGAATCCAATGAGTCAATATCAATCCCCATGGATGAGAGGATCGCCCTTTTTGTATCATGGGATGTCCTGTGAAGATTTCCCTTTATGTCATAATACTCAGGGACTATTCCACAGAGAAGAGATAATTCATTAATATATTCGTCAATACTTCCTTTAAGCTCATTCCTCATTGGCCATCCCGAATTTAGAGAAATGGATTGTTAATCTAAAAAAGAATATCAAGGATGCCTCTATAAAGGATCCTTCCTATATCCCTGATCTTGTCATAATCTATCCTTGAAGGTTCGTCTCCCGGTCTATCCAACATCCTGTAATCAGAAGAGAAGATGTCTATACAGGGTATACCCGCCTCGAAAAAAGAGTAATGATCACTTCCCTTCCTGAAGGCATGTCTGTCTATATCTTTGCCTTCCTTAAGATCACTGTTATTGAGATGCCTCTTTATAAAAAGGGAAAGCTCAGGATAAAAGGATGAGCCGATGATATAAAGGGTCCTTTCACCCCTTCCAATGGAATCAATATTTATAACCGATGAGATCTGATCAATCCTCACCGGTAGGTTTTTAACAAAATATCGGGACCCCTTAAGCCCCCACTCCTCAGCACCAGTGAAGAGCACTATGAGGCCTTTCTTCAATCTATGGTTGCTGAGATTCCTTGCCAATTCAAGGAGGACTGCAGCCCCGGAGGCATTGTCATCAGCACCACAATATATGTTTCCATGGCTATCAACCCCATGGTGGTCATGATGGGCAGAGAGCACAAGGAATTCATCAAGGTCACCCCTTTTCAATGCAAAGACATTTCCGGTCCTCACGGGGAAAGATACAACAGCCTTAAGTCTATTTTTATCCACCTCTGATTCACTTATTATGAATTCTTGTTCATAGGTCTCAAGGCCAAATTCCCTGAGTTTCTGAATGAGATAACCTCGCACAGCCCTATCCTCATCACTTCCAGGCAACCTTCCCCTCCTCTCAGGTCCT